>JAGDDO010000222.1 GCA_017848205.1 Oscillospiraceae bacterium
CTTATCCGCGTATTATGCCTGCTGTTATTGTCGGTGTTATAAACGGCGAAAGCATACTCGTTACCAGATACAGAAAAGGTTATCAGCATAATGCGCTTGTTGCCGGCTTTACAGAAATAGGCGAGACACTGGAGGAGACTGTTGCCAGAGAGGTAATGGAGGAAACAGGTGTTCGCGTAAAGAATATTAAATACTACAAGTCACAGCCGTGGGGAATGGCCAGTGACCTTCTTGCCGGATTCTTCTGTGAAGTTGACGGCAGCACAGAGATAAAAATGGATGAAAATGAACTGCAGTATGCTGAATGGGTAAAGCGTGAGGATGTTGTTCTTCAACCTGGCAGGAACAGCCTTACCAACGAAATGATGATGGCATTCAAGGACGGTCGTAAAGATCTTGTTTAACTGAAGTTTATAGCACATTCGGAAACGGGCATAACTACATTAAGAAATATACTTATAAACAAAAACATCCTTCAGATCTCGTAAATACGCCTATCATGAAGGATGTTTAATTGGAGCACCGGGATTTGAACCCGGGAATGACGGAGTCAAAGTCCGTTGCCTTACCGCTTGGCTATGCCCCAGAATATATGCGGCTTTCTGAAAAGCACATGGAATATTATATCATAAACAGCAGGTAAAAGTCAATAGTTTCATACAAATATCTGTTTAGTCCGCATTAATAATAATCTTTGTTTAGTGCGTCATTACCTACAGCTACTGTCCGTTTTCCGGCTCTTATAAGTTCGCTTTCTGGGCACCCGAAACCTGCGATTTTACTTGACTAATCGTTTGTTTTTTTGCTATAATAATAGAAAAGATAAGGAGGCTTCTTATGTCGGACGAACATGAGTTAATGCTGGATCTCCTCTGTGAAATAGGACGACGATCTCAGGTATTTAAAAACGCCTGCTTAGAGTTATGATAAAAGGAGAACAGGGAAATGAAACGAAAATTAATACTTATCACACTTATAGCCTCTCTTTCACTGGCAGGATGTGGTCCGATCGGGGACACCCGCGCCGGTAATGATGAGGTTTCTTCTGTTAATGACGAAGTTTCAGATAAAGATAACGATCCTGATGCTCAGGATACAGATGATGAAGAACCAGCAGATGATGAGTCTCAGGACGATGAAGACGAATCTTCAGTTACTGATGAAAATGCGGAGTTTAAGTTTTTCAGAGCTGATGGCAATGATAAATGGTATGTACACTGTTCCGAACCGGAAGAAAACTTCATTATGCTGTGTCTGGAAGAAAATCCTCAGATGAGGATCGTCGTTGAAGCTGATGACAGCGGGGAATATCCTTCTGCAGTTTATATGGCCGGTGAATCCAGAGCCTATTATGAAAACATGAATTATGATTTCTTAAAAAACGAAACGACGGATTTTTGCGGCTTTGAAGCAATTCATCATATTTCAGTTGATTTTGAAGGCAATTACTACGAGCATTACTTTTTTGATATTGGAAAAGGCGTAATAGTAAAGGTTTCACTCTTATTCGATTATAATTTTTACAGAGAGAACCGCGAAAGTGCTGATGAAATCTTAAAGAATATTGAATTTTTCGGTTGTGAACCTTTGGAAAAATCTGATGAGATCACGATGAAAGATATAGTTGACGCAAACCGTCTTTCAAATGTCCTTTCAGTATACGACAGCGTCAGAACCGAAGTTAAATACGGTCTGAAGAAATGCACCCTCTATTCTGATTCAGAGTTCTCAGGCATATGCGATATTTTAAATTCGGAAGGACAGATAGGTGACAGAATTTGTGAATATGAATCGGGAGAATATAAAACAATGTTCACCTATGAATCGTCAGTAAATCTATATGAGAATCAGTTTTTCATGAAAGGCATGATGGATTACTTTCTGGTAACTGATATCAGGGAAAAAGGCAAGAAGGCCCATGTAACCGCTGAAATAAATAATGATGTCAGCAGAATGTTCCTTGACGAATTTGATTATGAAGATAAAGATGACACTAAGGTCATACTTGAAATAACGCTTGATACGGATACTCTTTTCATCAGTGACCTTACTGTAAAATCTGTTTCTCTTGTTCTGAAAGACGAGCTGTTCTCAATGAAATGCGATTACAATGCCGATAAAGGCCTGCTTTTAAAACAGATGTATGATCACATGAATACTGATGATCTGCGTACAATAACAGCCCATGTAAATCCGGGTATGTCTAATGAGTATACCGTTTCAAGGAAGGGTGTAAAGGGTGATGCGCTGCAGTTTGTTGCATTCGGAGACAGAGTGATTACCGGTGAATATGAAGACCCTGAGATGACAAAGCAGTACAATACGGGAACTGATAAGGATAAAAATTCTGATTTACAGTTTTATGCAAGCGAAGTTTTCTGATCGTTTTTCAGACAGAAATACTGATTTTGATTGAAAAATATATAGTTTAATGCTATAATATAGAGTGATTTATAAACAGTTTTATGATCCTGATCTGGGGGTGAAGAGGATTTGGGTAAGGTTTCAGACGATGTAAAAAAAGTTACCGATATTTCTTATGGCAGAAGAAAGTACTATATTGCTCTTGCTATAATAATGCTTACCAACATAGTGATCAGCTTTTCACTTATGTTCATGTACCAGAAATCTCTGAGAAATCAGATCAATCAGCGAATGCTTGATATTGTTAATACTGCGGCATATCAGCTTAACGGTGATGAACTTGAAAAGCTTACAGCTGATGACGTTGAAACGGAAGAATATCAGCGGGCACTTGCAGTTCTCAGGGCGTTTCAGAAAAATATCCATCTTGAATATATTTACGGAATTAACCCGGAACCGGACGGCTCTTTTACTTTTACCATTGATCCTGATGAAGAGGATCCGGGAGAATTCGGTGAACCGATCGTGTCGACAGATGCACTGAAACATGCTGCAGCAGGTATAGCATCAGTGGATCAGGTACCGTATGAGGATGACTGGGGACGTTTTTATTCAGCTTACGCTCCGATATATGATTCCGAAGGTAATGTAGCCGGAATAGTTGCTGTTGATTTTAACGCTGACTGGTATGACAAGCAGCTGAATTCGTCGTTTGCCGTGTCAGTCATACTTATAATGATTGCTATGACTGTATCGGTCATTCTTCTTCGTGAAAAAGGGCACCACGACCAGATCAAATTGGTAAACAGAATGGCGTACATTGATCCTCTTACAAAAGTAAAAAGCAAGCAGGCGTATGCCGAAAATGCAAAAAAGATCGATGAATCTCTTGTAAATGGTGATGCTCCTGAATTCGGTGTAATTGTATTTGACCTAAACGGTTTGAAGCTGATAAACGATACATACGGACATGAAGCAGGTGATAAGTTTATTAAGGACGGATGCAAAATAATCTGCAGACATTACGCTCACAGTCCGGTTTACAGAGTCGGCGGCGACGAATTCGTTGTAATACTGACCGGCGCTGATTATAAAAACAGGATCGAGCTCTTAAGATCTTTTGAAAAAATGATCGAAGAAAACCAGAAAAACGGCGATATCGTTATAGCTTCCGGCATGGATATCTATAACGATGATTATGACAGTGATTTTACGGCAGTATTCAATCGTGCTGATCAGAAAATGTATATACGCAAGAGATTTCTTAAGGAAATTGCAAAAGAATAAAATTAAAGCCCTGAATGATTATGTTCTTTCAGGGCGTTCTTTTTATGAAACAATTTCAGTAAATCTTGTAGTGAGTATTACTTCGGAAAGATATTTATTATTGTTCGGGTACAGGTAAAGGAACATCAAAATTCCGTTTTCGCCGTCCGGCAGGAAGACATATTCCGTTCTGTATGCCTGACCGGCTCCGCGCTGGTACTTGCCGCTGTAGTACTGATATCTTGCACCGTAATAGGTGGTAATGTTTGCGGAAGGGAAGGAACCAATCTTTTCATCAGGGTTAATGTTGCCTATGATCGCCTTTTCGACCTGTTCAGTGCTTTTTATGTCTGATGTTGTTTTCAGCAGATCCTTGTCAAAATAGCAGACAAACAGTGATTCCGGCACTTCACTGGTATTGCCCGGAGTTTTGTTCAGTACGTACTGATATCCTTCAATTATTCCAAGATCATTTTTAGCTATATCTGCCTCGATCTTTTTCCATCCGGATGGAATATAGTATTTTACTCTGCCGCCGCCAAGTGTTCTTTCAGTCGAAGCTGTTTTGTCGAAAGATGTTCCGTCAAGGGTGTAGTAGATCTCGGATGATCTGACAACAGGAGCGTCGATGACTTTTCGTACTTCCGTAAGTTCAGGTTTTCCCATCGTACAGCTTACTCTTCCGTAAACTGCGACCTTGTCCTTGAATGAGTACTTCAGATTAAACGACTTGTTTTTATCGAAGGTACATTTAACTGCCCTGTAGCCATCATCCATTACTGAAAGCCCTTTATTGTCAGAGCTTTCGAAAAGACCGGACAGAAGCACGAACTGATTATTGTACTTCGCCTGAGCAGATTTACTGTCACGGGAAAATTCATTAAGAAATTCATCGACAGTTATATATCTGTAAACACGGTTTGCTGCTGTATCTATCTCAACCGATGAGTTGAATAAAGTGAAACTGCTTAGAGAAATGGCAATGACAAGCAGTATTATCACAGCCAGAATATTATGTTTATTTCTGATCATAGCCTGTCCTCCGTTTTACTCAAAAGAAAGCGAAAATTCATGTTCTGAACGTATCGATTTCAGCGCTTTCAGTACATCGCGGTAAACGTGCGCTTCGGCGTAGTCATCCACAAGACTTATACTCATTCCGTCTTTCAGATCCATGCTAACTTTTTTTGCAAGTTCATCTGCACCGGAAACAGATTTCTGATTGTAGGTTATCTGTTCGTCGTGCACGGTAACCACAAGCATTTTCGAAGATGAATTCTGTGAACCGTCCTGTTCAGTATCGGAGTCATTTCCGTCATCTTCAAAAATGGCTGCTCCTCCCGGAAGCGAGACATCAATTGCTTTTTCAAGATCTATGAGTTTACGGCTGTCAAGAAGTTCAACAGTTTTTTCGCCCCAGGAACACAGGGCAAGAACAGCTGCAAACAGAAAAATAATTTTAAGTGCTTTTTTCATTATACTTCTTCCGTTTCGTATTTAAATCCCATTTCTTTTAACAGTGCCTTTACAGCTTCATACTTTGAGGCCACTGCATAGCTGTCAGCTATTATTACGGTATTTTCTCTTGGTACAAGGTCAAGCTTTGCACGCAGATCATCAGTATTTCTGCATTCATCCTTGCAGAATATGATTTCATTTCCCCTGACAAGTATGTAGTAAGTGTACTTGTTTCCGTTATTGTCGATGTATTTTCCGTCTTCGGAAATCTTGTCCCATTCACCGGGAGTTTCCTCAGAAATATAATGCTGTTTGTATTTCCGGTAAAACCAGAAGTCTTCACCCTTCTGAGCGTAACCCCAGCACCAGCCGATAAAAGCAAGAGCGAGACCGGCAAGAGATGCGATCATGGAATATGAAGCAAGTTCACGTCTGTGTTTCTTACGGAACACCTTTGTGCGCTTGTCTTCCTCGAGTTCGAGAAGGCCGAAAATAGAGCGTATTTTTACTACAACAGGAGAAAAGCCTATCAGCAGCAGGCCTATGATCCCGGCAAGAGCCATCAGAAGACCAAGAATCACAAGAATAACTGGTATCATGGCATGACCTCACTGAGATTTCCCTTAATGTAGACATTGCCGTATTTGCCCGAAAGTTCGTTCAGGATCTCTGTTACGGCTTTTTCATCACGGTAGAGTATTTTGTCATCGTCGTCATTAAGAGAAAGAATAACAGGGGAGTCCGTATTTGATTTAATAAATCCTTCGAGAGTTTCTTTAAACTCATTAAAAGATTCTTCTGTGTCACTGCCGATAAGCGGGAATGATTTTAATTCATTTCCTTCGGCGAGCAGTTTTATTTCACGTTTGTGAAGTTCCTCTTTATTATACGGAACAGCAATAGATACAGCAATAATGTACTTGTTTACATTATCCATTGTATCGATCATATTTTCGTATACTGCAATATTGTTTTCCGCTTCTTCCATCATCGCTTCTGCTTCAGCCTGCTGTTCTGCCAGTGTGTTTTCCTGGCTTTTAGATGCAGTGAACTGTCCGGCCATTACAACGAGCAGAACAATGAAAATAACATCGAGCAGAGAAGTCAGATCGATGATTATATCGTTCTTTTTATTACGTTTGTATCTTCTCATGTTAAATGTACCTTACTTGTCGTCATCTTTATTTGTTTCGTACATTTTGGCAAAGTCAAGTTTCTTGTAGTAGTCTTCGAGCATTACATCTACGTCATTTATAGTTTTGGAAGGGCAGAATGCATCGAATATTTTAAGACCAATAGCGAAAATTAGGCCTGAAAGTGTAGTTGTCATTGCTGTATTAAGTGAAGACAGCATTTTTTCAATATTGTCCGCACCTACTTCCTGAACGAGTCCCCATACGGTTCCGAGGACGCCCATAAGAGGGAAAACCGGTATAAGCTGTGCAAATACGTTATGCCATGAATTCGATTTGTCAAATTCGTTTTCATGTTTACGAATGGTATCAGGAGTAACTGATGAATCTTCGTCGTCTATTTCCTCAAGCTCGTGAGTATCCTGATTGGTACGGTATCTTCGGTTCTGTCGTGTAATAAGTTCATTTATATGGTTTTTGTGACCTGAAAGAACATTGTAGTTCTTATACATTGCAAGAAAAAGTGCGATTCCGAGACAAATTATAATTACATTGCCCGGATTAGTAAGTCCTTCTAAAAAAGCTGCCATCATAATTCTCCTTAAAATTTATTATAGGGA
>JAGDDO010000223.1 GCA_017848205.1 Oscillospiraceae bacterium
GTAACAGGTTTTTCCGGCACAATAACAGTAGCGTACGGTATTTCAGGAATTGCATCCTGGTAACGCATTGTAGTAACAGGCATTGTGATCTCAGGAAGATCGATAACGGCCTGTTCAGAAGTAGTAGTAACGACCGGTTCACTGGTAGTAACAGCCGGTAAAGTGATCTCCTGAGTAAGAAGTCTGGTCGCAAGATTCATGTCACGGAGATTGATAACACCGTCTCTGTTAAAATCATATTTGTCATACTCTTCAGGAGAAAGTTCTGTTTTACCCATAAAGCACTGCTTAAGTTTCAGAACGTCTGCAGCAGTATAGGTATAAGCTGAATCAGCCAGAACACTGTTTCTGCCAGCCGGATCAGTTAATCGTCCCGAAGCTGCGACTGCAGAAAACATAACTGCAGCAAGCAGTATTTTTCCAAATGTTTTATAATTCATAATGCACCTTTTTTCCCGTTTCATAATTTTCATTATAATCTGATGTACGTCGCCCCTGGAACAGTACACCTGTATAAGTATATCACAATGAAAACAAATTATCAAGGGCATAATATGTACAAAAATACAGGTTGCAAACTGATTTACAAACTGAAAAACGATTTTCAGCCGTATCTTACATGAGATACTCGAAAATTTTAGCCAACTTGTCTATTGACAAATTCATTTTTTTCATTATAATAATAATATAAAATTGAATTAAAGGAAGTAAATTACTTGAAATACAGAATAACACCACTCATCACAGCAGGCGTGCTGCTATTAGGGCTATGTTCCTGTTCTGTAAGGAAAAATGAGAATCTGTTTGATGATGAGTTTACAGATAAAATTGTTCCGGTTGAATTGGTTGAAAGCTATAACAGACCGGAAATCGGACTCGAAAACGCAAAAAGCGAAGATCCGATAGTGAATTTAAACAAAAAAACTGAAAAAACAGAATATACGATAAGATTAAACTGCGTAATGCAGAAGCCTGAACTCCCTACAGGATGTGAGGTCACTGCTCTTACCACAGTTCTGAACTACTTAGGCTATGATGTCACAAAGACAGAACTGGCAAAGAATTATCTG
Organism: Oscillospiraceae bacterium; assembly: GCA_017848205.1. The sequence goes on from JAGDDO010000223.1 coordinate 1,071, forward strand.
CCGACCGCTTCTCTCGGAAGCACCGGATTTGACAAGGCGTTTATCGGAAATCCTGCTTCAGACGGCGGTTACGGATGCTATGCTCCTGTTATCGTTGAAACAGCTCAGAAATATCTTATTCAGAGAACCATGGATGTTACAGCATGGAACGTAAGCGGTACTGAATTCGACGATCTATTCGAATACATCGACAACGATGTTCCTGTAATCGTATGGGCAAGCATGAATCTGATGGATGTTGAACTTACTGACGCTTTCTACGGTGAGGACAGAAAATCAGTACAGTGGTACAATAACGAACACTGCATGGTACTCTGCGGATACGACAAAAAAGACAATACTGTAATTGCAGCCGATCCACTCAAGGGTATGATGAAATACAACAGAGACCGTTTCAAAATGATATACAATCAGCTTGACAAACAGGCGGTCATTATAGATTAAAGAGATGCAGGTTAACCGTTTCGGGTTAACCTGCTTTTATTGTTAACAGCACCAGCAATCATCCAGTTAACGCATACAGTAACGTTAACATATATAATATAGTATACGTTAACCGTAAGCAGTATAAAATAAAAGCTCCTGTTTCATCTGATCGAAACAGGAGCAGTTTTTATATTAGTTTATAGCCGATATCAAATCAGGCAGTAACAATGCTGTTATCTTCCTGAAGCTTGAGTTTTTCAACCGCATTTTCTCTCATCTTGTACTTGAGGATCTTGCCGGCAGCATTCATTGGGAACGAGTCAACAAAGTCAACGTACTTCGGAACCTTGTGCTTAGCCATATTTGCAAGTACATAATCCTTGATCTCATCCTGTGAGGAAGTTTCGCCTTCCTTGAGAATGATGCAAGCCATGATCTCTTCGCCGTAAGCCTTGTCCGGAACGCCGATTACCTGAACGTCCTTTACCTTCGGATGAGTGTAGATAAAGTCTTCAATTTCCTTAGGGTAAATGTTTTCGCCGCCGCGGATGATCATATCCTTGATTCGGCCGGTGATCTTGTAGTATCCTTCAGGTGTTCTTCTTGCAAGGTCGCCTGTGTGGAGCCAGCCGTCAGCATCGATAGCCGCTGCAGTTGCTTCAGGCATTTTATAGTAGCCCTTCATGATGTTGTAGCCTCTTGCAACAAATTCACCGTCAGTGTTGTCAGGGAGATCTTCACCTGTTTCAGGATCAACGATCTTGCACTCAACGCCGAACATTGCACGTCCTACTGTATTTACACGAACGTCAAGTGAGTCATCAGTCTGGCTCATTGTGCATCCAGGGCTTGCTTCTGTCTGACCGTATGTGATACAAATGTCAGTCATATGCATCTTTTCAACGACTTCTTCCATTACCTTGATAGGGCACGGGCTTCCTGCCATGATACCTGTTCTCATGTGTGAGAAGTCAGTTTTTTCAAAGTCAGAATGTCCGAGCATTGCAATAAACATTGTAGGAACGCCGTGGAAAGCGGTGATCTTTTCCTGATTGATGCAGGCAAGTGACTTTCTCGGAGAGAATGCTGTGATCGGTGACATTGTGGTACCGTGTGTCACGCTGGCAGTCATTGCAAGAACCATTCCGAAGCAGTGGAACATAGGAACCTGGATCATCATGCGGTCTGCTGTTGAAAGATCCATGCAGTCGCCGATAGCCTTACCGTTGTTTACTACATTATAATGCGTGAGCATAACGCCCTTAGGGAATCCTGTTGTACCTGATGTGTACTGCATATTGCAGACATCATCATACTCGATCTTGCTTCTCATCTTTTCAACTTCCGAAAGAGGAACAGTATCAGCAAGTTCAAGAGCTTCTTCCCATGTATATGCACCGTCGATCTTTGCGCCGACAGTAATAACGTTCTTGAGACGCGGAAGTTTCTTTGATTCGAGCTTACCCGGTTCACATGTCCTGAGTTCAGGGCAGAGTCCGTTGATTATTTCAGTGTAGCTTGTATCCTTAAAGCCGTCGATCATTACGAGTGTATGAGTGTCGGACTGCTTAAGGAGGTACTCTGCTTCATAGATTTTGTAAGCTGTATTTACTGTAACAAGAACTGCGCCGATCTTTGTTGTTGCCCAGAAAGTAATGTACCACTGAGGAACGTTTGTAGCCCATATTGCTACATGATCGCCTCTCTTGACACCGAGAGCGATAAGTGTTCTTGCAAACTGATCCACATCATCGCGGAATTCAGGATATGTTCTTGTATAGTCAAGTTCAGTATATCTGAAAGCGTACTGTTCAGGGAATTCTTCACATACTCTGTCAAGTACATCAGGGAATGTCTTGGCAATGAGCTTGTTCTTTCTCCAGAGATACTTACCTGTATTTGACTTGTTGCTCGGGAGCTCTTTGCTTTCAGATTCAGTAAATCTCTTGCAGTATTCAGCAAAGTGCGGGAATACGATACCGGCTTCTGAAATGCTGCTTGCACCCCACTTTGTTACCCATTCAAATGAGATATATCCGTCGTAGCCTATTCCTTCGAGTTCTTCCCAGAAGCTGTCAAGCGGAAGATCACCTTCGCCCATGAGACAGAACTGGATCTTGTCATCCTTTACTATACTGTCCTTGGCATGTACGTGTCTGATAAACTTGCCGACATTTTCGATTGTCTTTTCAGGAGCTTCGTTAAAATATCTGTAAGGATGGTGAATATCCCAGAGAACTGCAACATTCGGTGAATCTGCTTTGTCGATAAGAGTCTTAAGACGGGCAGTATCAGCATACACACCATTTGTTTCAACGAGAAGTGTAACGTTCTTTCCGGCTGCGTAAGCTGCAAGCTTCTTAAGAACCTCTGCTACGTAGTCATCGTCTGAGTCACCGTCAACAGGGCCTGCAGCCTTGTCTGCAAGAACTCTTACATATGGTGAGGAAACCTTTTCTGCAAGATCGATAAATCCCTTTACTTCTGCAATGTTAGCCTCTTCGTTCTCCCTGTATTTAAGACAGCATCCTGATGAAACACATGGAATTTCAAGATTTACTCCGCGTAGTACGGACAGAGTCTTGTCAACATTTTTTTCGGAAAACTGTTTTGAGAACATCATGTCAGCGACCTGGCCGTAGCTTCTTAGTTCCATTCCGTCATAACCGAAGTCCTTGGCCATAGAGTAAACATCAGGCCAGCTGAAACCAGAGCAGGCACCTGTAGAAAAAGAAATTTTCATCTTAATTCCTCCGTTATAATATATAGTGAAGTTATTGTTCGAATTCACACAACTTAAATTATAACACATTATTACGAAAAAATCAACAAATACGCCTTATTTTTTTTGTTACTGTTTCCGTGATATCTGCACAAATGTATCTGTGCGTCTGTTAATGGACACATGGCGAAAAAATAAGGCCCGGCACACTGGCCAGGCCTTGTATTTACTTGTTTTTTCTGCACAGGACCTCGTAAAGAAGTTCATTTCTGTTTGCTGCAGGTTCAAGAGAACTGTTCATGTAAAGTCCGAAGGATTCCTCGTGATATGTATGATAGTTATAGCTTATCCTGTACTTATTGAAAATATCAATAACGTCTGATACCCAACGGTCTCCGCCCTTATCATCAGTAAAGCTCACTGTGCCGGTACCGAATTCACCGCAGTAAACAGGAACGTTGTACTTTTCGGAAAACTCTGCGTAAGCCTTTATATTTTTTTCAAGGAAATCCTTGTTAAGAAACGAGATTGATTCAGCTTTCCAGATATCAACTCTCGGTCTGATGGTAGCTTCACCGCTTGAAGAACGGATACGGAAATATCCGCTTGCCTGGTAACTGTAATTCTTGACCGGTCTGAAAAATCCGACTGAACCGCTTGCGTCATCGGTAGTACCGGATACAAGATAGCTTCCGCCGCGTTTTCTTCCCTTGGTGCTTACAAACTTACCGTTTCCTATATTGTTGCTTGCCCAGAAATACATCGAGCAGGACTTGTCAAAATTGCTTGCATAAACGACACGGGTACGGTTGCCTTCGCTGTCAAATTCAGTGATGGCAATATCGTCAACATAAACTGCACCGTTTTCGCCGATCTCACGTGCCTGAAAAACGTAGCTTAAGATCTGGTCATCGTCAGTTACAGTAACACGGTCGCTTTCAATATACTGCCATTCCCTGTTTTCAAGATCACACTGTTCACCGTTGAATGTGCCTGCGTGCCAGCTTACTCCGTCAGCGAAAATGTCTTCCTCGTTCGGATAGATCTTATTGAATTCACTCGTATTTGACCAGGAAAGTCCCTGATGTGTAAATGTATACGGATTATAGAAATGGAATTCATAAACCGCATTGTAATTGTCATCGGAAAGAGCAAAATTATGCTCGTCGTTGGATCTGCTCCATTCCAGTTCAAAAGTCTCCTCATTCTGGAATGTCAGTATCTTTTCTATAAATATGATATGATTACGGTCGGCTTCACGAACCGCTTTTACCATACGGTTAAGAAGTTCCGCCCATTTTCTGCTGCCTGCCCAGACATCATCTGCAGGAATGACCGGTTCATTAAGAAGACCGTATCCGACAATGCATGGTTCGTCGCAGTACCGTTCAGCGATGGCTTTCCATAGAGCGACCAGTCTGTTCTGATTTTCTGCATTGCTCCACAAAGCAGTACCGCCGCCCTGAGACTGATAACCGCCCTGCGGATAGTGCATGTTGAGAACGATACGCATACCGTTTTCCCTTGCCCATTCCACATTCCGGTCTATCCACTCAAAGCCGGTTTCCTTATATTCATATGGTTTGCTGTCATCTTCGAACAATCCGTAATTCAGATAAAATCTTACCGAATTAAATCCCATTTCCGCAAGCTCTCTGTAGCTGTCCTTTGTATGATGGGTATCATACGGCGGAAGCGACGGATTATCCCAGACATTATTTCCGAAAGCCATACCTTTCAGCAGATACTCCCTGTCGTTTTCGTCCCTAAGCAGCCTGCCGTCTGTATGTATGAAACCTTTGTAAAGATCCATACAGTCTGTTTCCCCCTAGTTTACTATATAACTATTATACTTACAGATTAAATTCGAGATAATTTAATCCGAATAGAAAATACAATGCATCAAATTGTTATATTTGTTAGTTTTGCACAAATATTCAGCAGTTCTATCTTATCACATTTTTTCAATAAAGTCAAGTCATATTAAGCAGTGATAAGGCACAGTTACGTCCTGCCCACATACCTGAAGACCAGGCCCATTCCAGATTATATCCGCCGCATTTTCCGTCTGTGTCGAGTATCTCACCGGCAAAATAAATGCCCTTGTCTTTCTTAAGACAAAGTGAAGCATCGATCTCACTTGCGTGAATGCCGCCTGAAGTCACCTGTGCATTCTGCCATGAGGAGCATCCGGTTATCTTAAATGAAAGATTCTTTACTGTTTCCGCAATTTTTGATAAGTGTTTTTCATTAAGTCTGGTCACAGGCTCATTAAGCGGTATATCAACCGACTTTTTCATTATATAAACCGCAAGATTTTTTACAAACAGTCCGTTAAGGAATTCTTCGAGTGTACACTCATTTCTTCCGGACTTTATTTCTTTGAGAACACTTATAACCTGTTTTTCAGAATATTCAGGCATAAGATCTGCTTTTACGGAAAGTTTTCCTTCATATTCGGAAAACAGATACGCAAGATCAAAAACGCAGATACCGGAGATACTGTTTTCCGTAAACTGTATCTCTCCTTCTTCAGTTTTAAGGACCCTGTCACCGGAAACAGCACTTACTCTGCCGTGAACACGAACGCCTTTAAGTCCTTTGACAGATGCTGGATCAACGCGAAGCGGCGCAACTGCCGGACAGATCTTTGCTGTCTTTACGCCCATTTCCCTGAACATTTTAAGCGCCGCTCCGTCAGTACCGTTTGCAGGAGATGCATATCCGCCGCAGGCTGCGATAATTCTGCGGCATTTAATGATACGTCCGTCCTCAGACTTTATCGTATAGCCGTTCTTTGTTTTTTCAATAGTTTCTGCCTTAAATCCGCAGATCTCAGGAATATCCAGACTTTTAAGCTTCAGTCTCAATGCACTTAGTACGGAAGCCGCACTTCTGCTGTACGGATAAACTCTTCCTTCACTGTCAGCAGTACACAGAACTCCGAGAGAACGGAAAAACTCTTCCGTGTTCTGCGTTTTCCTTATTATATCCATAACGTATGAAAGTGATCCGTGATAATCTGCAGCGGAAATACTCCTGTTAGTAAGATTGCATCTGCCGCTTCCGGTCACAAGTATCTTCTTTCCCGTCCTGTCAAGTCTTTCGGCAATGATGACATTAAGTGAAGGCGCACTTTGCTTTGCTGATATTGCCGCAGTTATTCCGGCCGCTCCTCCGCCGATGACAGCTATATCTGTGGTGATCACATTCTCCATTTTTAACCCTTTCAAAAAATAAAACGCTTAAGTCATAAAGATATAAGCGTTTTGTAGTGTTTTATTTGTTCTTTTCTGCTTCTATTCTGTCTGCAAGATCGTTAAGATAGATCCAGCGTTCTGTCTTTTCTTCAAGTTCCGCTTCAAGACGCGTTTTTTTATCTGTCAGTTCCTGAAGTTTCACGTAGTCACTTGTCTGCGCCGCCATTTCTGCTTCACATTCCGCAATGCTGTTTTCGATAGCTTCGATGTCAGCATCAATGGTCTCGTATTCACGCTGTTCCTTGAATGAGAACTTAAGAGCGTGGCCGCCTTTTCTGCTGTTATCGGAAGATGATTTTGAAGCCGGTGCAGATGCTGCTTTTTCGGCCTGTTTTCTCTCAGCAGTCTTTTCAGCATAGTCGCTGTAGTTGCCGGTAAAGCAGTTAACTTTTCCGTCGTCACAGACTTCAAAAATGGATTCCGCGGTCTTGTCAAGAAAGTATCTGTCATGAGATACTGAAATAACAGCACCCGGGAATTCCTCAATGTAGTCTTCAAGAATACGGAGAGTTTCTATGTCAAGATCGTTGGTAGGCTCGTCGAGAAGAAGTATATTAGGAGCCTGCATGAGAATGCTTAAAAGATAGAGTCTCCTTTTCTCACCGCCGCTCAGTCTGCCGATAAGACTCTGCTGAAGATCAGGATAGAAAAGAAAACGTTCAAGCATCTGTGAGGCTGAAAAAGTTCCTTCTGAAGTCTTTACCGAATCAGAAATGTCGTGAATGAAATCAAACACCTTCACGTCAGGATCAAGTTCACATGAAGTCTGGGTGAAGTATCCTATACTTACTGTTTCACCTGTCTCGACCTCACCTTCATCAGGCAGAAGTCTTCCGGCTATCAGGTTGAGCAGAGTTGACTTTCCGGCACCGTTGTGTCCGATTATGCCGATACGGTCATTTCGGAGTATGATGTATGAAAAGTCATCGATAACTTTTTTATCACCGAAGCTCTTTGAAACATTCTTAAGTTCTATGGTCTTTCTTCCGAGTCTGCTTGACAAAGCAGATATCTTTACAGTTTCGTCGTACTCCGGACCTGACTGGTTCTTAAGATCATGGTAACGTTCAATTCTGTCCTTGCTCTTTGTGCCTCTTGCCCTTGCAGCACGCATTATCCACTGATATTCACGGCGAAGTATGGACTGACGCTTTCTTTCGCTTGCCTCAGCCATTTCCTCGCGCTGTGCCTTAAGTTCAAGATATTTTGAAAAGTTTGCTTCGTAAGTATATAGTTTTCCGCGTGAAAGCTCAACTATTTTTGTTACCACTCTTTCGAGGAAATATCTGTCATGAGTGATCATGATTATTCCGCCGGAAAATCTGTTCAGACGGTTTTCAAGCCATGTTACCATTTCACTGTCAAGATGGTTGGTCGGCTCGTCGAGTACAAGTACATCGGCAGGATGGATAAGAGCCGCAGCAAGTGCCACTCTTTTTCTCTGTCCGCCGGAAAGTGTGCCTATCTTTGCGGAAAAATCGTTTATTCCAAGCTTGTTAAGCATTGTTTTCGCTTCGTACTCATGTACCTCACGGTATTCTGAAGGCATATCGGAAAGCACCTGTTCAATAACGGTGTTTTCATCATCCATCTCAGGATCCTGCGGAAGATATGAGATCTGAAGATCAGGCTTCACCGACATGTTACCGCTGTCCGGATGTGACGCACCTGCAAGTATTTTAAGAAGCGTGCTTTTCCCAGTACCGTTGATGCCGATTATTCCTAATCTGTCACCCTCGTTAAGATAAACTGAAACGCCGTCAAGCAGCTGCTTCATACCGTAGTTTTTTGAAATGTTTTCTGCTGATAATAACATCAGTTTTTCTCCGCCTTTTTAGCTTTCTGTGCTTTGATGACCTTGAGTCGTGAGAATTCCTCTCGTTCCTTCTCCTCAAGGCTGTCGCTAATATATTTTGATATACCGATAAATTTCGGTATGAGGATATTCTTAAGAGCATTTGCTCTCTTCTGTGTCTTCTTAATGGCAACTGCAAGTCTGTAGATACCGTTTTCCACTTCCGCAAGCTTTGCTGTCATTTCCTTTACCCTTGCAAAAAGTATATAGGCCTCATCAAGACTTGAATCAGTATCGTAAAATCCGAAAGGAGCAGTATGGATAACAGGATCGATCTTAACTGTCGGGATTTCCACGCCCATTACGCTGCGGCTTCCCACTGTAAGAGTCTTTTCCACCGGAACTGCCTTTCCGAATATCTCAACAACGCCAAGACTGACGTTCGCCTGCTGAAGTGCACGGTAGGCATCCTCGTATGTCTTTTCAATGTCAAATCTTATTTCATTTGCTGAATCAACAAGCTGCATGAGCTCTCTTATAAGGATGTTTCTCTTTCTGTCCATGAGCTCGTAGCCGAGTCTTGAAAGAGCAAGGTCCTTACGTGCCTTTATAAGATTACCTTTGGTAGGAAAAATCTGTTCGGTCACACGATCATCTCCTTACTGTCAGTCAGCAAATAATGAAGCTGCATTTTCAACATATTTTTCATTCAAGAGCTTTTCGTCAACACGTTCAAGCTCTGACTTCGGAAGAAGCGAAAGGAGCTGCCAGCCAAGATCAAGAGTCTGTTCGATGGTTCTGTTTTCGTCAAAGCCCTGATTGATAAAATGCTTTTCAAACTGAATACCGAATTCCATGTATTTGCGGTCTGTATCGGAAAGTTCCTCCTCACCGATTACGGCTGCAAGAGAACGGGCTTCCTGCACCTTTGCGTAGCAGGCAAAAAGCTGATTGGCAACAGCTGAATGGTCGTCTCTTGTATATCCTTCACCGATACCGTCCTTCATAAGACGCGAAAGTGAAGGAAGAACTGATACTGAAGGGTAAATGCCTGTCTGGTCGAGGTTTCTGTCCAGAACTATCTGACCTTCAGTGATGTATCCGGTAAGGTCAGGTACCGGATGAGTGATGTCATCGTTGGGCATTGTAAGTATCGGTATCTGTGTAACGCTTCCTGTTGAACCCTTTACTATACCGGCTCTCTCATAAAGAGAAGCAAGGTCAGAGTAAAGATAACCAGGATAACCCTTTCTTCCAGGGATCTCGCCCTTTGATGAACTGAATTCACGTAGAGCCTCGGCGTATGAAGTCATGTCCGTAAGAATTACGAGAATGTGCATGTTCTTCTCATACGCAAGATATTCCGCTGCAGTAAGAGCACAGCGAGGAGTAAGAATTCTTTCGATAATAGGGTCGTTTGCAAGATTTATGAACATTGCAACGTTCTGAAGAACACCGCTTTCCTCGAAGCTCTTTCTGAAGTAGTCAGCTACGTCGTTCTTAACACCCATTGCTCCGAATACAACGGCGAATTCCTGACCGCTCTCATCAGCTATCTGAGCCTGACGAACAAGCTGAACTGCGAGTTTGTTATGTGAAAGACCGGAACCTGAGAAAATAGGAAGCTTCTGACCTCTGATAAGAGTCATAAGACAGTCTATTGATGAAATACCGGTTCTGATATAGTTTCTCGGATAGGTTCTGGAAACCGGATTAAGCGGCTTTCCGTTTATGTCAGCATATTTTTCCGGATAGATATATCCTAAATTGTCGATAGGCTTGCCGGCACCGTTGAAAACACGTCCGAGAATATCCTTTGAAAGCGGTATTTCCAGCGGTTTTCCTGTAAATGATGTTCTTGTGTTCTTAAGTGAAAGGCCCTTTGTTCCCTCAAACACCTGAAGGATAGCCTTGTCACCTGCAAGTTCAACTATTCTGCCTATACGCTCGGTTCCGTCCTCAAGCTTGATAGAGGCAACTTCCTCGTAGCCGACGCCCTTAACGTTTTCAAGTGCTATAAGAGGACCGGTAACCTGTTCAAGTCCAATGTACTGTACGCTCATTATTCAGCCCTCCATTCGCCCTCGTCACTCAGACTGTCAAGAGTTTCGGTGATCTCGTTGATATAGTTGTCGAACAGTTCCGGCTTATCGTTAGGTATCTCGTACTTGATCTTGATGACCTTTTCCATTATACCTGATTTTATGATCTGGCTTACCGGTCTGCCCTCAGCGATCTTTCTCTTTGACTCGTTGTAAAGATGAAGGATAGTTCTCATCATGAGAAGCTGCTTCTTAAGCGGAACGAAAGTATCATCCTTGTGGTAAGCATTCTGCTGGAGGAATCCTACACGAACAACTCGAGCTATCTCAATAATGAGCTTCTGATCATCCGGAAGAACGTCCGAACCGATGAGCTTTACAATCTCCATAAGTTTGTTTTCCTCAACGAGAATGTTAGAGATCTCCTGACGGCATTCCATAAAGTCCTCTCCTGCGTTTTCAGTATAGAAAGCAGAAAGGTCCTCGATATATTCACTGTAGCTTGTAGTCCAGTTGATAGCAGGATAGTGTCTTGCATAGGCAAGTGACTTGTCGAGAGTCCAGAAGCAGCGTACAAAACGCTTTGTGTTCTGTGTAACCGGTTCCGAGAAGTCAGAACCCTGCGGAGATACCGCACCGATAACAGTTACAGAGCCTTCCTTTCCTGAAAGGGTCTCCATGTAACCGGCACGTTCATAGAATTCTGAAAGTCTTGAAGGAAGATATGCCGGGAAACCTTCTTCCGCAGGCATTTCCTCAAGTCGGCCTGAGATCTCACGGAGAGCTTCAGCCCAGCGTGATGTGGAGTCTGCCATGATGGCGATGTGATAACCCATGTCACGGTAGTATTCCGCCAGAGTGATACCGGTATAGATCGATGCTTCACGGGCAGCAACCGGCATGTTCGATGTATTGGCAATGAGAACTGTCCTGTCTGTAAGAGGACGGTCTGTCTTCGGGTCAATAAGTTCCGAGAATTCCTCAAGTACCTGAGTCATCTCGTTTCCTCGTTCGCCGCAGCCAATGTACACAATAATATCAGCATCACACCACTTGGCAAGCTGATGCTGAGTCATGGTCTTTCCTGTACCGAAACCGCCAGGGATGGCAGCTGTACCGCCCTTGGCTATCGGAAGGATAGTATCGATTATTCTCTGACCTGTAATAAGAGGTCTTGAAATAAGCTTTCTTTCCTTTACCGGACGCGGCTGTCTTATAGGCCACTTCTGGCAGAGAGTAAGCGGGATCTCATTTCCCTTTTTATCCTTGATAACACATACTGTGTCATTGATCCTGTATTCGCCGTTTTCATTTACGGAAACTACATCACCTTCAAGAAGCGGTGAAA
>JAGDDO010000224.1 GCA_017848205.1 Oscillospiraceae bacterium
ACTGGGCATGGGATTCCGGCAAAAAGAGCGACGGTATTTCATACAATCCGAATGACCTGCCGGAGATAAAGCGCAACAAGGATGATCTTGAGATCATAAACGGTACAACCTGGAATGAAAATATCGTATGTACACGAGACATAAAGAATGTAAACGGAAATCTCGTCATGTATCTGCAGCAGCCTTACGGCGCGATCGCGCAGACACCGGGCTGGGGAGCAGGATTCTCATGCGGAGGTTCTCATACTATTTACAACGCATTTGAATTCATGGATGAACCGGGTGAATTCTATTTCGACAAAACAGAAAAGATGCTTTACTACTGGCCGCGTCAGGGTGAAGACATTAACACGGCAGATGTAGAAGCACCGGTACTTGACAGGATCATTACCATAGCAGGAAAGTCCACGACCGACAGGGTTAAGAACATTTCCTTCAGTGGTATTACTTTTGAAAATACGGAATTCCAGCTTACTGAAGTTGCGGGATCACACGGAAAGGCAACATGTCAGGCTGCTCAGTCATATACTGCTTTTGCCGATTCAAACTGGCACAACAGAAAGTACGAAATGGCTGACACACTTCCTGGTATGATAAATGTCACTAACAGTGAATCAATAACATTCAAGGACAACGTTATCAAGCACAGCGGTGCAGACGGTCTTTCGATGACAAATGACGTTATAAATTCCGAGGTAACAGGCAACTTTATCACGGATATCACATCGAGCGGTATTACAGTAGGACATCCGCAGCATATTTACATCGGTGACGGAAGTTCTTCCAACCATGAAAAATTTGCTCCGGGTGTTGAAGGTATATGTAAAAACAACAATGTCAGCGGCAACATGCTCTATGATATTTCCGTAGTACACGGATTCGGCGGATGTGCTGCCATAACGGCATATTTTGTAGAAGGAATAACTATCAACCATAACCAGATAAACAAGACAGCCTACAACGGTATCCATCTCGGATGGGGCTGGTGCAATTTCAAGGATTCAACTACCTGTAAGAACAATTCCATCTGTTACAACCGTGTTACGAACTGTCTTAACAGACTTCACGACAGCGGCGGTATCTATACCATCGGTCAGATGCCGGGCACTATCATAAATGAAAACTACGTTGAAGGCATACCGGCCGCAGCGGCATATCAGCCGACTTACGGACTTCACAACGATGAAGGTACAGCATATATCGAGGAAAACGACAATGTACTTGAAATAGACCCTAACGTAACCTATACTATCAACTGTGAAGATTACGGCCAGAAGCATCATCTTAAGATCAAGCGTACATATGCTACAGTAAACAAGATGGGCAAGAATCCTCCGGACAGTGAGATAGATACTCCAATCGTAGTAAAGGACAATGTATGGCCTTTCGCACAGTACAAGGTTTGTCTGAATTCAGGCCTTGACGATGAACATGCAGGACTCGTTCCGGGCTATCTGCTTTCAGATGCAGACAGAGTATTCCCGGCAGCATGTGAAACTACCGGCGGCTCAGTTCTTCCTGTAAGAAGCAGCGGAAGCAAAGACAACACTATCTGGCTTGCTCCTTCCGGAACTACATCGTTCACAGCAGGGGATAACATGACGAAGGCTTCGGGTACAGCAACCAAAATAAAAACTCCTGCAAAGGAAGGCGAATATTATCTTTATGTAGTCGGAAGCGACGGAACTGTAAAGAGCAGATCGAAGAAGCTTCTCAGAATAAAGGGTACATCGATCGGTATACCTGCGATATCATACGACGTAAACTCAGGAACAGAGCTTGAAAACTGCAGCGAAGGCGGCCAGGATGTTGCTTATATCAACAACGGCGACTACATAGGTTACAAGGGAGTTGACTTTGGAAAATCCACAGAAAAGATCGACTTCAGAGTAGCTTCAAATCTTGAAGGCGGAAAGATCACCATCAAACTCGGCAGCCCTGACGGAAAAACTATCGGCGAGGTCGATGTTACAAACACAGGCGGCTGGCAGAAGTGGAAGACAGAAACTGCAAAAATCGAAAAGACAAGCGGCGTAAAGGATGTCTACTTCGTATTCAGCGGCAACGGTACAGATTCACTCTTCAACCTCAGCTGGTGGAATCCTGATGTACAGGGAAGCTCAGAAGATATTGAAGTTGTATACGGCGATACAAATGAAGACGGAAAAATAAACATTGCCGACGTCATTATGCTCAAAAACGCAGCACTCGGCGGCGAATACAGCGCAAACGGTGACTTTGACGAAAATGAAAAGAATGATTCTGATGACGTTTCAAAGATCATTGAGTTTTTCATCGGAAAGATCACATCGTTTATAGCCTGATGTCAGAGCAGTACCGGATACTGATCCCGGTGCTCACTTAAAATCAGTATTCATCATTATATCACTCCTATAACAGACTACGCTTCACAGATTCA
>JAGDDO010000021.1 GCA_017848205.1 Oscillospiraceae bacterium
CTATATGGCTACTGCACTGGAAGAACACTTCGGTGTTCCTCAGATAAACGCACCTCAGCCATACGGGATAGCAGCAACGGACGAATGGCTGCGTGCGATAGCAAAGGTGGCCGGCAAAGAGGACATCGTTGAGGAATATATAGAAAGCGAGCACCGGAGAATACAGCCGGAACTCGATGCACTGCGTGAAAGCTGAAAGGCCTGTACGGTTTTGTTATGACCGGTTCGGCCTACGCACACGGTCTTACTGCGGTTCTTAAGGAACTCGGAGTGGGTGTTGACGGTTCCATAGTATTTCACCATGATCCTGTTTACGACAGCGGAAATGAAAATCAGAATACGCTTAAATTTTTGGTGGACAATTACGGCGACATTCCTTACTTCACTGTCAGCAAGACACAGCCTTTCCAGCTGCCGGCCATACTGAAGCGTTCGAAGGCAGACTTTGTTATCATCCGTCACGGCGGTCTGGCCACAATAGCAGCAAAGCTCGGCATACCGTCGCTTGCAATGGGTGATGAAAGTATTCCGATCGGTTATGACGGAATCATCAGAACCGGAAAGATCATTCTTAATATTATTGCAAGAAAACGTTTTGACCGTATTCTCGCCCGTCATACTGATCTCGGATATACAGACTGGTGGCTAAGTCAGGAGGATCCGTTTATTCTTGCAAGGCATCCTGAATTACTTGATGAAGAAAATAAATCTGTGATCCATACAGAAAAAGAAAACAAAGCAGTGATCCATACAGAAAATAAAGCAGAAGGAGTAAAAGAAGTTGGCTGACAATATCAAAAGAACAAACACAATAACACATCCGCGTTACGGCTGTGCGATAGGAGCGGTATTTTCCGTTGCTGCTATACCTGGAGCAGTTCCGATAGCAAACTGCGGTCCGGGCTGTGTCGGAAAACAGGCCGGTATCATTACGACCGCTTCACAGGGAACCGTGTATCCCGCAGCAGGGAATATTCCAAGTGTGAACCTCGGAGAAAATGAGGTGGTATTCGGAGGAGCTAAAAAGCTTGACACACTTGTAAAATCCACGCTGAAGATCATGAAAGGTGATCTGTTTGTCATACTGACCGGATGTTCAGGTGAGCTTGTCGGCGATGATGTTGACTCGGTAGTGCGTAAATACAGAAAACAGGGATATAACATCGTAAATGCTTCGACTGCAGGATTCAAGGGTAATAATCTTTACGGTCATGAACAGATCTCGATAGCGATCATAGATCAGTTTGTGGGAGACTTTAAGGGCAGGAAACGTAAAAAGCTTATTAATCTCTGGTTCGAGACACCGTATTTTGATCCGTTCTGGAGAGGTGATTATTCTGAGATAAAGCGTGTTCTTGAAGGGGCAGGTTTTGAAGTCAATATCCTTTTCGGATCGCTCAGCAAGGGAAGTGAAAGCTGGAAGAACATCCCGAAGGCAGCTTTCAATCTGCTGATCTCTCCGTGGGTCGGACTTAAAACAGTTAAACATCTCGAAAAGAAATACGGTCAGAAATATCTGCACATTCCGGTCATACCGATCGGTGAGGAGGCAACAACGGAATTTCTGCGTAAGGTAGTGGAATTCGCCGGTATCGAAAAATCAAAGTCGGAGAACTTCATTAAAGAGGAAGCAAAGCAGTATTATGATTTCATTGAACATTTTTCAGCTTTCTTCTCGCAGTACTGGTTCGGGCTTCCGTCGAAGTTTGCGGTTGTGGGTGACAGTACATACAATACGGCACTTACAAAGTTCCTTTCCGACCAGCTCGGACTTGTACCGTTAAAGAACATTATTACTGATAATCCTCCGGAAAAGTACCGTGAAAGCATACGCGATGTATATCATAATCTTACGGAAGACGGTTTGTCGGTCGAGCCGGATTTTGAAACGGACGGATACTGGATCGAAAAACAGCTGAAGGAAACTGATTTCGGAACAGAGATCGGTGTGATCTTCGGAAGTTCCTGGGAAAAGCAGCTTGCAAAGGACAAGGGCCTGACCCTTATCGAAACCTCAGCACCTTCAGCAAATGAAGTTGTACTCAACAGAAGCTATGTCGGCTACCGCGGAGCACTGACACTTATCGAAAAAGTTTATACATCTGCAATGGGCAGCAGATGATCAATAAAAAAGAAACCGTCACCGTAACGTAAACGGCGACGGTCCTTTGATATCTTTACATAAATATCAGCCGGTATGCAGGATGCAGACATGATCTGCTGATTCCTGAGACTATGTAAAAGATCATATAGCAGATGTAAAAAAACAGCCCTGCAAATGAGCAGAGCTGCATATATATATATTAACCTCTGACAACTTCAGAGTATATTTTTTCAAGCAGTGTAAGGGCACCGCGGTATCCGTAGTAAGTACGGTTAAGTACAACTTCAAAGTTGTTCGGAGTTCCTATCGGAACGAAGAGACCGTTGTGTTTTCTTACTACATCAAGATCCCAGCTTGTTGCAAGGAAGAGCGGCTTGCCGAAACCATAGTCAGCTTCGTCGAATTCCTTTTCGATCGTGTATCCGTCCTCGATGAATTCCACATCGATGCTCGTGTCATCGGAAATGTTTTTAAACTCCTCGGCGATGGCTTCGCGGTATTTCTGAGGGGTGTTGTCCGAAATGA
>JAGDDO010000225.1 GCA_017848205.1 Oscillospiraceae bacterium
TAGCCGTATCCGTCAGCAGTTCCGATTATGTTTTCATCAAATTCCTGTGCATCCGCACTGTGTTCCACTTCTTTTTCCGCTTCTGACGTTTTGCTTTCAGAAGGTCTGTCTGCTTTTTTTCCTGCAGAGCTGCTGTCAGATGCGGTTTTTCCGCAGCCCGCAAGCATCCCCGCAATACAGAGGGAAAGCGAAAGAAGAACGGCCTTTTTTACAGCGTTTCTTTTCATTACGTATTTTCCTCACTTATATAATAGTAGATACCGTTTTACGGAATTACATTCAGAATAACATATATACGTGTCAAAGTCAATGATTATAAGGAAATGCTGATTTATTCATAAATCAGCGCGGGGTCCGGGGCAAAGCCGGATTTCCGATTTAATCAGTGTTTCCATAAGTAAAGTCAGTATGATAACAGTAACCGGCAGACATCGTGATGATGATACAAATGTAATTTTGACTTGAAAACAGGATTAAAATATGTTAAAATAAAATAAGCTATATTTATTGAAAATACAATTATGATAAGGGACAACAAAGCGCGGGGGTGAAACTGCAATGAAAGAGAATAAACCGGAAAAAGGGGATAGTAAATCCGGTGAGAAAAAGAATCCAAAAATATATAACTTTCTTAAACGGCGGCAGATCCGCTACCTTCTCGGAACTATAGTCGTTCTTATGAGTCTGGTCATTCTGGTTCTTGTGTTCGCCTACTGGATGTTCAGAATAACCGAGAACTCGTGTTACAATGATCTCAGGGCAGAAACGGAAAGTGCTATTTCCGCGCTTGAAACGAACCTCAGAAATGACCGCAGAATGCTTCGCGTTATTGCCGGACAGATAAGAAACGAAGAAGAACTGGAAAGTCTCGAGACCAACGGTTATCTTTCCAATTACGATATAAACAATCAGGTAACGCAGGTCTACATGCTGCTTCCTGACAATGAACTTATTGCTTCAAAGGGACGCCGCCCGAATCCTGACGGGGAACTTGACTTTAAACGTGAAGAAGCACTGAAAGATCACATAAGTGCATTGGTTTCGGATGATTCTACCTCATACAGCACAAAAATACGTAATTTCGTTCCTATACGTGAAGGCGGATACTGCATTGGTCTTCTTTTCAGTGAAGGAAGTGCCGCAAGCGTGGCACAGGCCTGGCTTCCTGAAATTTACGGGAAGAAGGGCTGGCTTTACGTTGTAAACAGAAAGACTGGAGAAGTCATCATCGATACTTCTGCAGCTGATTCTATAACCGATATAAACGATCTTGCCTTCAGACAGGTCGACAGAAATTATTCAAAGTCCGGGACAATAGATAACATTATGGCCGGTAAAAAGGGATATTCCGTTTTTGCCTCGAAAGCAGCAGGAGAAACTCTTTACATGTGCTATCTGCCGATCGATATCGAGGAATGGGAAATGGTAGTCGTTGTTCCTGAAAGCGCTGCGTTTTCAGAAATTTCACCGGTAAGAACAAGGCTTTATCTGCTGATGGTACTGGTGGCGGTCATTATTATTGCATATCTGTTCTGGCTTCTGAATGAGTTCCGCGGATCTATTGCTGATGCCGAGGAAAAGGCGAATACTGACGTACTTACTGGCCTTCAGAACCGTAACCGTTTCGAGGTCTTCATTGGAAAGACAGATGCGCTTAAGGAAAAACTCGCATGTGTATACATCGATGCCAACGGACTTCATGAACTCAACAACAGCAAAGGGCATTCTGCC
The DNA here is from genome assembly GCA_017848205.1 of Oscillospiraceae bacterium. The sequence goes on from JAGDDO010000225.1 coordinate 1,732, forward strand.
GGGGACCAGATGCTCAGGTTTATTGCCGATACTCTGAAAGTCGAGTTCGGCGGAGATAATATTTACCGTATAGGCGGCGATGAATTTGTTCTCTTCAGGGCCTGCAAAACTGAAAAGGATCTTGAAGAGGGGCTTGAGCGTTTCAAGGAGGCTCTGGCAAGAAACAATTATCACGCTGCTGTGGGTGTGTGCACCTATGAATCAGGACTTGATATGGATAAACTTATCAAGAGCGCTGAGTCAAATATGTATGAAGCAAAACGCAGATACTATGAGAAAACAGGCAAAGATATGAGGATATAAGGGGGAATTCAATATGAAAAAGAAATGGATGCGCACTGCTGCAGCCGGGCTTGCTGCTGCTTTTCTTGTAAGCGGATGTTCAAAGTCACTTCCGTCACTGGACAAGGAGGAGGAATCCGGTGTTTCTGAAAAGAATGTCTACGACATGATCTATTTCGGCGAGGTGTCCACGCTTAATTATCTGGAAACGGATACTGAGGTTGACTACGCACTGTGCTCGAATCTTGTTGACAGTCTCGTCGATTACGACAAATACGGAAACATTGTTCCCGGACTTGCCGAGGACTGGTATTCAAACGATAAAATGACTGAGTGGACATTCAAAATACGCAAAGGCGTCAAGTGGGTGGACTGCGAAGGAAATGAAGTCGCTGAACTCAAAGCTGACGACTGGGTGGCTGCCGCACAGTATGTAAACGATGCGGCAAGGGAAGCCGGAAACCAGTACATTTACGATACCGGCGGCATAGTTAAAAATGCGCAGAATTATTATGACTATACCGAGTACATGATCTTAAGCGACGGCGGAAAGCGTACAGTCGATGAAAACGGCGAGAAGATCACCCGCGTTTCTGA
>JAGDDO010000226.1 GCA_017848205.1 Oscillospiraceae bacterium
ATCATTTTTTGCACATCAAGTCAATATAAAAATAGCGTTTATAACGTCAGAATCTACATAGTAAGGATACACTGATTAAACCGGAAATCCGGCTTCGCCGGATTTCCGGAGGTGGGATTTGCGGGGCTTCGCCCCGGACCCCACGCTGATTTATGAATAAATCAGCGTTTTCCTATAACAGTATTATCCGAACTTAATAACTTCCGGAGCCTTTGTAAATGAGCTGATGGTTGCAACTGCGTCCTTGATGTAGAAAGCTTCTGTGTTTCCGTCATCAGGAGAATACATGCTCTGGAGTTCCGGATATTCAGCAAGCACTGCCACTCTTGCTTCTCTTCTGTCATCTTCAACGAGTGTTCCGGCAATTCTTATCCAGTCCCCGCCCTTGAAAGCGCAGATCTCGAATTTCGGATTGGTGTGAAGCTGCTTTGAAACGTCCTTGCTCTTGCCTGTCTGAATGTACAGTTTTCCGTCAAAGATAACAGCTGTACCAAACGGTCTTACACGCGGCTGGTCACCGTCAACAGTTGCAAGATAATAAGTTCCGGCTTCTTTTAAAAACTTTAATACTCTTTCCATATTTCCTCCTGTTTTTTACTGGGGTGTCATGAATGTGTTTATATCATGGCAATAAGCCATGAAAAGCTTTTATAAGTATAATAATATCACACAGATGATCAAAAGTCCAGTATTATTTTGTCATGCATTCTGAACACGTACATTTAATTTGCGGATGCTGCTGTTTGCGTGCATCTGTTTCTTGGCATGATACATTTCTTCGTCGGCACGGTTCATGATCTGCTCGTATGAACTGTCATCACGCTGATACGAGGCATAACCGGCTGCGATACTGAGTATGAAATCTTCATTTTCTGAAAACGCTTCAAAATGTGTGCGCTTTCTGTTATACTCGTCAGCCTTTTTCTGCAGTGCGGCAGTCTTTGCTTCAAGTTCGGCTTTATCTGCCTTGCCTATCAGAGCGATGAATTCGTCACCGCCGACACGGTAAACCTTATCAAATACTGAAGAAATGCAGTCTGCGGCACATCTTAACAGTACATCGCCGCCTGCGTGGCCGAAAGTATCGTTGGTATATTTCAGGTAATTAAGGTCAAGTGAAACGATGCTGATGCTGTCAAGCGCCATCTTATGCGCATCACGCTCCAGAGCATAGCGGTTGCCGAGCTTTGTAAGATTATCGGTATAGGCGATCTCATGGAGGAGCTCATCTTCACGTTCCTTGAAAAACGCCTTCATGAGGTTCTGAATGCCGTCAACGACAGCGATGGCAATATACATCAGAAGCCCTATCTTGGAGAGATACGACTGCTGACCCAGTGTGGATACGAAGCTGAAGAAGATAACGTTAGTCAGCATGAAAAACAGAAGCAGAATGATTGAGATCCTGCGAAGTGTTGTGATCTTCCTGAATTTCCGGGCTATCATGATTACTGATACGACTGTGAAAGCTCCCAGTGAACCGACAAAGATCTTGATAGTCCTTGTATATGAAGCGATACCTGAGAAATGAACCACAGTAAGCACCACGTCCAGAACAGCAAAAACGTAAAAGACCCACTTCATATCAAGATCCGGTACGATATTCTCAAAGTACAGCACCGCCAGAAGCGGAAGCAGATACAGTGCAAAATAGTTGAGATAGTACTGCGTGACCGGATTCTGAAAAATGTACTGATTGGTAAACAGCGGGCAGTTCGTATATATCGTAAAAACAACAGCCACAGAACCGAGCGACAGTGCTTCCGGCATCGGACTGTGCATAAGCACACTGACCAGATAGATCAGCATAAGAAGAAGTCCGAATGTGAAAAGAAAAATATTCGGAATAACAGACACCATTTCCTCGCGCAGATATCCGTAGATCAGTTCGTTTCTTGATCCTATTGCCACATCATAATGAGTAAGGAACTTGTTAGAATACGCCGTTTCAATGCGGATCATTATCTGTCCCTCACC
>JAGDDO010000227.1 GCA_017848205.1 Oscillospiraceae bacterium
GAAGGGACTTACTTTCTCGGCTCCGGATCCGGATGACGACGAATTTCTCGACGTTGTAAGGATGCCGTTTGAAGAAGCCCTTGAAATGGTCCTCGACGGAAGAATAACAGACTCAAAAACAATGATAATCTTAATGAAAGCCGCACTGATAAAAAAAGCAGCCGGCAATAATACAAAGGAATGATTAAAGTGAACACAGAAATTTTAAAAGGAAAAAAGCATATACATTTTATTGGTATAGGCGGTTCAGGTATGTATCCGCTGGCACAGATACTCCACGCAAAGGGTTACTATCTCACAGGATCAGACAACAACGAGACTGAAACTCTTGATGCTGTAAGAAAGATGGGCATTCCGGTTTATCTCGGACAGCGTGCTGAAAACATCGAGGGCGCAGACCTTATCGTGCACACCGCAGCTATCATGGCTGACAATCCGGAACTTATCGCTTCAAAGGCAAGCGGTGTGCCGGTGCTCGAAAGAAGCGAGCTTCTCGGTATCGTTACAAGCTGGTACGAAAACGCCATCTGCGTTTCAGGTACTCACGGCAAGACAACGACCACTTCAATGATCACGCAGATACTCCACACCGAAGGCATTGACATATCTGCATTCATCGGCGGCAAGCTCCCGTGCATCGGCGGAAGCGGCAGGGCAGGAAGCAGCGAGATACTCGTATGTGAAGCATGTGAGTTCGTTGATACTTTCCTTAAACTCTATCCGGATACATCCGTTATCCTCAACATCGATGCCGATCATCTTGACTACTTCGGTACACTCGACAACATTATCGCATCTTTCAGAAAATTCGCTGAAAAGACATCAAAGACTCTCATTGTAAATGCTGACGACGCAAACACAATGAAAGCTGTTGCCGGAATCGAAAACAAGAACATAATCACATTCGGTACTTCATCTTCATGCGACTACTACCCTGCAAACGTAAGCAGACAGAGTGGTACACAGGCGAAGTACGAACTTATGCATAAGGGTGAAAAGCTCTGTGACGTTACCATAAACGTACCGGGTGAACACAACATCCTTAACTCCGTTGCTGCCGCTGCCGCAGCGCACAGTGCCGGTGCTTCTCCGGAATTCATAGCAAAGGGCCTTGAGGAATTCGGCGGAGCAAAGAGAAGATTTGAAATAATCGGAAAGAAGAATGATATAACCATCGCCGACGACTACGCACATCATCCGGCAGAACTCACAGTCACACTCAAAGCTGCCATGCAAATGGGATACAAGAACGTATGGGCAGTTTTCCAGCCGTTCACATTCTCAAGAACATCGATGCTTCTTGATGATTTTGCTGCAGCTCTTTCCATCCCTGACAAGGTGGTTCTTACAAACATCATGGGCTCACGCGAAAAGAACACATACAACATCTTCACAAAGGATCTTGCTGACAAGATAGAAGGCTGCATCTATTTTGACAAGGACAAAAAAGCAGTTCAGACAAATGAATGCAAGCAGGCTGACTTTGACACCGTAACTGATTATCTCTGTGAACACGCAGGTCCGGGAGACCTTATCATCACACTGGGATGCGGCGACGTTTACAAGGTGGCAAAAGCTGTTTACAGTAAACTTAAGTAAATACTGATAAAACCGGATACGCAGCTGATTTATCCATAAAATCAGCGCGGGGTTCGGGGCGAAGCCCCGCAAATCCTACCTCCGGAAATCCGGCGAAGCCGGATTTCCGGTTTAATCAGTGTTTTCTTAAGTGAACACCTGAAGATCACCGATTTGAAAGGACGTTTCTCTATGAATAATTACTCAGAATCTGATATTATCAGTTTTGTAAATGAAAATGACGTACAGTTTATACGACTCGCTTTCGTTGACTTTTTCGGAAATCTGAAAAACCTCGCGATCATGCCTTCCGAACTTCACACAGCACTTACCGTCGGAATGCCGCTTGATCCGTCTGTTTTCTACGGCGTCAGCGACTACTCCCACGAGGACCTTTATCTCATACCTGATCCGGCAACTCTTGCCGTTCTTCCGTGGAGACCGAGGGCAGGACGCGTTGTGCGTTTCCTCTGTCATCTGAAAAACCATGACGGATCTCCTTTCAGAGGTGACATTCGTATGCGTCTCCGCAACACAGCCGACAAGCTTGAAGTAAGCGGCTACAGCTGCAATGTCGGAACAGAAGCTCAGTTCTATCTTTTTGAACTCGGTGATGACGGAAAACCTACAAGAATAACCAACGACAACGCCGGATATCTTGACGTATCGCCTCTTGACCACGGCGAAAACATAAGACGTGAGATATGCCTTTCAATCGATGAAATGGAGATCAAGCCTGAGACATCACGCCATCTCCACGGACACGGTCAGAACGAGATCACATTCAAGTCCGGCGGCATTCTCGCTGCAGCTGACAACACGCTGAACTTCAAGACTGCAGTACGCTCGATCGCATCACAGAACGGCCTTCACGCATCCTTCATGGCTTATCCGCTTCGTGACCAGCCTCGCAGTTCATTCTTCATAAATATTTCGATTGAAAAGAACGGCGTGAACATTTTCAGAACGGAAAACGGAACAGTTTCGGGTGACGGCGCGCACTTCATCGCTGGCATACTTTCTCGCTTACGTGAAATATCTGTTTTCCTTGGTCCTACAACAAATTCATACTTCAGAAACGGACTTGCCGAAGAACATCAGACAATAAACTGGACTCTCGAAAGACGCGATGCAGCCCTCAGGATCACCAACAGCTGCAGCGCCGGAGAAAAGCTTGAGATTCGCTCAGCCGATCCTTCATGCAACATCCACATGGTACTCGATCTCATTCTGAAGGCAGGCCTTGAAGGTATAGAAAAGAAACTTCCGCTTCCGGAAGCAGGTGTTTCATGCGGAGATCTTCCTGAATCGCTCAGTGAAGCTGTTGAAGAAGCAAAGAACAGTGAATTTGTAAAGACCAGTCTTTCTGATCTTGAATTCAGACAGGTATTTGAAAGACTTGACAAACGCATAACCAGCTTCAATGATGCAAGCAACAAGGAAGAAAATGAGTACAACGAATATTTCTGCATCATATGACCGGGCAGTCTGAACGGAAGGTGTGATTCTTTGGACAAAACCCTTATAATAAGCGGTTCGGAACAGGCTGCTGCTTTGCTTACTAATCTGATGAAGTCATACTGCAGCACTCAGATAACAGTAGCATCAAGCGGAAACGAGGCACGCCGTCTTATAAACCGCACAGAATTTGACGCTGCAATAATAAGTACTCCTCTTCCGGATGAATTCGGAAGTGACCTTGCAGCCGCAATATCAGAACGCTCCAGCACAGGTGTCCTGCTCATATGCAAAGCGGACATAGCTGATGAATTATCGGAAAAACTTGAAGTATGCGGTGTATGCGTACTTGCAAAACCACTTAATAAAACTCTTTTCTATCATACCCTCAAAATGCTCCAGGCTACAAGGGCACGTATGATGAACGTAATGAAGGAATACTCAAAGCTTCAGACAAAAATAGAAGAAGCCAGACTCGTAAACCGTGCAAAGTGTATTCTTATCCAGTACTTAAAACTTACCGAACCGCAGGCTCACAGATATATTGAAAAGCAGGCCATGGACCAGCGCCTTTCAAAAACGGAAGTTGCACAGAATATTCTTAAAACTTATGAGCAGTAATTCAACTTTCCGTTTATTACCTCTTGATTTTCTATATTTTATATGATATGATATAATATGATAGTACATCACACTTCAAGAAAGGAAAATGAAAAATGAAAATATTATGGGCATCTAAAGACAGAATGACAACCGATCAGTACAGCAGTCTTATCAAAATATACGATAGTCCGAAAATTATTCGTGCTGAACAGAACATCACCGATGTAAACGAACTTCTTAGCTACGATCCTGATGTTTTTGCTGTAGTTTTACCTACAGACACTTTATCTGAACTCGTAAGCCGTACAACCAAAGACGTTATCCGTCCTGTTGAAAAGAAGGTTCGCGCTGACGGCACAGTGATCCCTCCTGAGAAGGAAGCTACTGAAACAGATTATTCTGTCAAGCACTTCGGCTGGGAAAAGATCCTCAAAATTGAGATCAAGACTAAAATGTTATAATGCAGAAAAATTTTGTCTATGACAAACAGCAGGCAGTCACTCACTTAAACGTGAATGACTGCCTGCTGTTTTATTATTTTATTCAGTATTTTTTATTCAACGACCTCAATAACGATACAGGTCACATTATCCATACCGCCGTTTTCGAGCGCCTTGTCCACAAGCATTTTGGCTGCGTCAGTGTCAGCAGAGGAAAGAACAGCACTGATTTCCTCTGAAGTGCACATTTCGTTCAGACCGTCGGTACACATAAGGAAACGTTCGCCCTCGGCAAGTGTATAGGATCCGGCAAAACCGGCCTTTATATCTGACGGATCATCGTCATATCCGAGATACATCGTGAGCCTGTGTCTGTCCGGGCTCTTCTCGGCTTCTTCCTCAGTGAGAACATTGGAGTCTATCATTTCATATGCTACGGTATGATCGCGTGTGAGCCTTGTGAGCACATCGTTTCTGTACATGTAAATACGGCTGTCACCAAGATAGTACATGGAGATTATGCCGTTCTTCACGCAGGCAAGAGTCAGTGTTGTACCGCCCTTTGCTCCGCCGGCCTTTGCGATCTCCTCATTGATCGCAGCACTTGCTGTTCTTGCGTATTCGTTGACAGCTTCAGACTGTTCCTTATTGTCAGCAGCCGCGAATATTTTTTCACGGAAACTGTCGAGAACACTTACAGCAGTGGCTGAAGCGACTTCACCGCAGCTTTCACCGCCCATGCCGTCACATACGGCAAACAGTGCATGCTCTGTAAGTTCTTCAGTATAGGTTACGGAAAAATCGTCTGAAACACCTTCAGTCAGTTTCTTTCCGTTCGCATAGTAGTTATCTTCATTGTTGATCCTGAACTTGCCTATATTAGTAGCAACAGATATTCTCAGACGCATTTTCCTCACCTCGTTTCCTTTATGGTCTTCAGTCAGTAAAGGCAGATACACGCTTGACAGGCGAATTTTTCGTCTGTTTACAGCCGTATAACAGCCCATGTAATTTTATTATAACACATACTTCTTGCTTTGTCTATAATTTTTACAAATTCACGATCAGATAAGTATAAAAAAATAATGGACCAGATTAGATCTGATCCATTTTATGAAGCGCAGAGGGTGGGATTCGAACCCACGTGGCCGTTAAGCCAAACGGTTTTCAAGACCGCCTCGTTATGACCGCTTCGATACCTCTGCATATTGTGCCGGCGTCTATCTATCTTCCCGGGTCGTCGCCAACCGAGTATTTTCGACGTAAAAGAGCTTAACTTCTGTGTTCGGAATGGGAACAGGTGGGACCTCTTTGCCATTAACACCGACTATCTTTAAACTGAA
>JAGDDO010000228.1 GCA_017848205.1 Oscillospiraceae bacterium
AGGTGTCCCAGGCATTTGAACTTTCTGTACGTTTCGGAACCCCTCCGTTTTCGGACTTTCATGACGTTAACGGACACTTAAGAAGAGCAAAGTCAGGCGGAAGACTGTCTCTTAAGGATCTTCTTGAAGTTCTTGCGGTCCTAAAGCAGATAAAGTCGCTTCACGACTGGTATAAGCACTGCGAGGATACGGAAACAGACCTTGACTATCTTTTCAACAATCTTATTCCGAACGACGCGCTTCTTATGAAGCTTGAAAATTCTATTCTTTCCGAAGAGGAACTTTCAGACGGTGCAAGTTCTGAACTTGCATCTATCAGAAGAAAAATAAGACAGACCGGTGCGAAGCTTCGTTCCACACTCGACAAGATGGTAAAGTCCGCGTCCATGCAGAAGTGCCTTCAGGATGCTGTTGTTACCATGCGTGACGGACGTTACGTTCTTCCGGTAAAATCTGAGTACAAGGGAGCCGTTCCGGGACTTGTGCACGATACTTCAGCAACAGGACAGACTTACTTTATCGAGCCTATGTCCATCGTTGACTGCAATAATGATATCAGGATACTTGAAAGTCAGGAACAGGAGGAGATCGACAGGATAATCCGTGCTCTCACTGCCGAGTGTGCGCTAAGTGCCGATTCCATTTCAGAAGGCTTCAGAGTCTGTACAATACTGAACCTTTACTTTGCCAAGTCGAATTTCGCGGCAAAGATAAAGGCTACTGCACCGGTCATTTCAGATGACGGTGTTATCGAACTCAAGAAGGCAAGACATCCGCTTATCGATCCTGAAAAGGTCGTTCCTGTGGATATTTCGATAGGTGAGGAATACAGTGCCCTTATCATCACCGGTCCTAACACCGGCGGTAAGACTGTATCGCTCAAGACCACAGGCCTGCTCGTGCTTATGACCATGTGCGGACTTCTTATCCCGTGTGCTGACGGCAGCCGCATATCTGTATTCGACAACATTCTTGTTGACATCGGTGACAACCAGAGTATCGAGATGAATCTTTCAACTTTTTCATCTCACATCAATCAGGTCATCGATATTATCGACAGGGCTGACCGCAGATCACTTGTACTTCTTGACGAACTTGGTTCCGGTACTGATCCGGTTGAGGGTGCTGCACTTGCTGTATCTGTAATAGAACGCCTTAAGGCAAGCGGTGCAAAGCTCATGGTTACGACTCACTACCAGGAACTGAAGATATATGCTATTGAGTCGGAGGATACTCAGAACGCATCCTGCGAATTCAATATTGAAACACTTAAGCCGACTTACAAGCTCATTATGGGCTCACCGGGTAAGTCGAACGCCTTTGCTATCTGTCAGAGCCTTGGCATGCCTTCGGACGTTATCGAGGAGGCTAAGTCTCTTGTAAGTACGGAAAACATGCGCTTTGAAAAGGTAATTGAAAACCTTGAAGCCGCAAGGGCGGAACTTGAAAAACAGAATGCCGAGCTTGAAAGACTAAGACGCGAAGCTGAGGAAAACGCTGAAAAGCTCCGCAATGAACTGAAGGAACTCGAAGACAGAAAGGAAGCTGAGCTTGACAAGGCAAGAAGCATTTCCATGAACATCATCGAGAACACAAAGGCAAAGTCAAACGAGCTTCTTGACGAGCTTCAGTCGATCAAAAAGCAGAAGAGCAAGGCAAAGTTTGAAAACATGGTATCTGATGCTGAACGTATCAGCAAAAAGAGCCTTAACAATATGTACGACAATGCAAATCCTGTTGTCAAGAAAAAGCAGGCGGATGAATACAAGCTTCCGCGTGCGCTTAAGACAGGAGATTACGTATTCATACCGTCGATGAACAAGAACGGAACTGTTGTGACAAATCAGGACGCAAAGGGATTTGTCTTTGTTCAGTCGGGTATGATGAAGATGAAGATGAACATAACTGATCTTCGTCTCGCTGAAAAACCGAAGGAGCAGAAAAATAACAAGGCAAAGTTTACTCCGAAGAAGAACACAGCTTCACGTCAGGTGCAGCAGGAACTCGACATCCGCGGATTTGCCGCTGATGAGGGTGTAATGGAACTTGACATGTTCATAAATCACGCTGTTATGACGGGACTTTCTCTGGTCACTGTTATTCACGGAAAGGGAACAGGTATTTTAAGAAATGCTGTTCACGCACGACTTAAGAAAATGCCTGTTGTAAAGAGCTTCAGACTTGGTGTTTACGGTGAGGGCGAAGACGGTGTTACCATCGTTGAACTTAAACACTGAGGACGCACAGAAACTATTGCTGTGCATGGTGCAGGGACATTCCTGCGTGTTACCATCCTTCAGTGGCAGACACTTAAAAAAGGATGATATAAAATGGTAGATATTTGTCTGGCAGGTACGGGCGGCATGATGCCGCTTCACAACCGATGGCTTACCTGCTGCTATATGGAATACAACGGAAAGGCGATACTTATCGACTGCGGTGAAGGTACACAGATAGCTTTAGTTGAAGCTGACTGCAAGCTAAGCAAGCTTGAAACGCTGCTTATCACTCATTTCCACGCCGATCATGTTTCCGGACTTCCGGGACTTCTTCTTTCCCTCGGCAACTATTCCAAAACGACACCTCTTAAAATTTACGGACCAAGGGGTACCACGGAGATCGTAAACAATCTCAGATGCATCTGTGGAAAACTCCCTTACGAAATAATAATAACTGAATTTCCGACAAACGAAGTTACGGAGTTCAAAGTGCCTGAAATAGATGACATGATATCTGTAAGGGCATTTCCGCTAAGGCATAGTGTTCCGTGTCTCGGCTACTCATTCGTATTTTCAAGAAAGCCGGTCTTCAACCCGCAGAAGGCTGAAAGTCTCGGACTTCCGAAACCAATGTGGAAGATCCTCCACGGAGGCGGAACAGTCGAGTTTGAAGGAAAGACATATACGACGGAAATGGTCACAGACGGCGAAAGAAAGCCGGTCAAAGTGACGTATGCAACAGATTCAAGACCGATAGACTCTATAGCTGACGAGGCATTCAGGGCAGATCTTTTCATCTGCGAGGGAATGTACGGCGACGACGTGCACGCACAGAGCATGAAGGAAAAAGGCCACATGCTCATCTCCGATGCCATAAGACTTGCCGAACTCGCCGAAGCCGAAAGACTCTGGTTCACCCACTACAGCCCCGCAATGACCAACCCGTCAGTTTACGAAAAGGGGATAAAAAAACGTTTCCCCGCCGCCGTCATAAGTACCGAC
>JAGDDO010000229.1 GCA_017848205.1 Oscillospiraceae bacterium
GATGAGCAGCCGGAGAAGGTGGCTGCTTTGATGAAGGAATATGAGAAATCGGCATGTCTTACATTTAGTAACTGAAACTTCGCACTTCAAAAAGTGCCTGAGAACCTTGAAAATTCAATAAAAATCGACATTTTAATAGGCATGAAGCCTCCAAATTTGGTATAATTTAATCACCACAAAAAACCATACAAAAAGGAGACTTCAGCCATGTCTATGAGTATATCACAAAATGATCTTGATGCTAAGCAGATAAATGATTCTACCGCAATTTTTTTCAAGCGTTTCAGAATATCCGCCATTCTAAAGACGGTCAATGCCCAGAAGTCAAAAGGAAGTCGTCCTGTTGATATCGTGAAGTACCTGTTTTCTCTGGTGTTCAGAAACAAGTCGATGTATATGGACCTAATGTTAGGAAAGACTGAAGCCTCTTTCGGCAAAGACACTATTTATCGCTTTATGAAGAACATCAGTATCAACTGGCTTCGTTTTACAACTCTTCTTGCTGCAAAGATAAGCAATGAAGTTATCGTTCCTGCCACATCAGAAGACAGAGTGAATGCTTTCATCGTTGATGATTCGACTTTTTCAAGAGCCTGCTCCAGCAAAGTTGAAATGCTTGCAAAGATCTATGATCATGCCAACAAAGAATACCTCTACGGCTTCAGGATGCTCACACTCGGCTGGACTGATGGTAACACCTTTCTTCCTGTAAATCATGTCCTTCTGTCCTCAAATGAGACATGTGTAAAGGAATCAGCAGAGATTGACCGCCGCAGTATCGGATACAAGAGGCGTAAACTTGCTCTCACCAAAGGAACCGATGCTATGCTTGAACTGCTCAAGGAAGCCGGCAAGGCTTATTTTGCAGCTGATTATGTGCTGTTTGATAGTTGGTTTGCTTCACCGAAGACACTTACTGCCGTTAAAGCTCTTGGGTACGATACCATTGCAATGATCAAGCGCTCGGAAAAGATGACCTTTCTTTATAACAGCGAAAAGAAGAACATCAAGGAAATCTATCGTATGAACAAGAAACGCCGTGGCATGTCCAAGTATCTTCTGTCAAGGATCGTTGAGATCGAAAAGGACGGTGAAACCATTCCTGCAAAGGTAGTATATGTCAGAAACCGTTCCAATAGAAAGGATTATCTCTGCCTTATATCCACAAACATCAATATCAGCGAGGAAGAGATCATCCGTATATACTCAAAACGCTGGCAGATAGAAGTATTCTTCAAAGTCTGCAAAAGTTACCTGAAACTCACAAAGGAATGCAGAGCATTATCGTATGATGCGATCACCGCTCATGTAGCCGTTGTGTTCACCAGATATATGATGCTTGCTGTTGAAAACCGTGAATCTGAAGATCCACGAACACTTGGCGGATTGTTTGTGTACCTTTCGGAGGAGCTCGTAGATGTATCTTTTCTCCAGGCTTTCAATCAGATCATGCGTCTGTTTTCAAAAATGATGACTGAAAAATTTAATCTGGATGAAGATGAGATCTCGAAGATGATCGATAGTTTCATTTCAGCTTTGACACCTGCCATGCAACGTCTTTTAAAGGCTGCATGATTATATTGTATTGCCGGTTTTTATTGAATTTTCAAGGGCTGGACGCGGGTTTTTAACTGCGAAGTTTGAGTAAATAAAAGATAGTATGACACGCCTAATAGAAC
>JAGDDO010000230.1 GCA_017848205.1 Oscillospiraceae bacterium
AGTCCGAAAAATCCGAGAGCTGCAAGCAGAACAGCTGTTGACTTTGATTTGTCGCTTTCTGTAAAGTCAAATGCTCCGAAATTGTTGTTTACATTAACAGTCGGCTGATCCAGAGATCTTGAAGCGCCTCTGATCTCCTCTACCTGACGTCCGCAGTGAGTGCATATAACAGCATCGGCCGGTATTCTTTCTCCGCAGAACTTGCAGAATTTCATCGGCTGATTATTTACCTGCTGATTCATCTGCATATTCATCTGATTATTCATCTGAGGTCCGGCGTTCATCATGTTCATCTGAGGCACAGGCGGCTGAGTGATCTGCGGAACAGGCTGAGGCACGTTCTGTGCCGGTGCTTCATAATTATAGTATCTGTTAAGGTCATCATTAGGATTCTGATACTGTGTCTGAGCAGGATAATTCTGCTGTGCAGGTGCAACGCCGTAATTATTTCTTGCCGGCATAGGATCCTCGTACTGAGGCATCATCTGCTGAGGCTGCTGATAATCCTGACGGTTTCTGTACTCCTGACGCTCAAGGCTGTTCTGATCTGTATTATTATTATAAACCGGGTAGGCTTCTCTGACATGAGATCTTCCTGATTCTTTTGTAAGATTTATATTTTTTCTCTCTGAGTTATTTCCGTCCATCCGTTTTTATACAGTCCTTTCATAGTAATTCTACATAGAAATATTATACAATAAATCTTAAGTTCGTTTATTAACAAATTATGAACAACACATTAATTTTATATTAAGGAAACACTGATTAAATCGGAAATCCGGCGAAGCCGGATTTCCGGAAGTGGGATTTGCGGGGCTTCGCCCCGGACCCCCACGCTGATTTATGAATAAATCAGCAGTAAATCAGCGTTTTCCTAAATGAACATTGCTGTTGTATTTTACAGAAATTTATGGTATAATAATCTGGAATGTGCAGACACGAAAGGAGAAGTATTATCATGAGAATTGTAGTTATGTCAGATTCACACAGACTTTTCAGTTCTGTTCAGAGAATAATTGAAGCACAGCCTGATGCCGATATGTACATACATTTAGGCGACGCTGAAGGAAGTATGGATATGGCTCACATCATCTATCCTGATAAAAAATTCTTCTGCGTCCGCGGCAACTGTGACACAGACATAAGTCTTTCAGCAGACCTTGTGATTCCTGTTGACGAAAAACACAGCATTTTTGCGACCCACGGCCACAGATACGGAGTACACTACTCCACAAAGGAACTGGTGGCGGAAGCAAAAAAGAACGGCTGCGACATTGCGTGCTACGGTCATACTCATGTGACTGAGAACACGTACTCAGACGGAATGTACATTCTCAATCCGGGCAGCTGCACCTGTCCCCGTGACAGTAATCAGCGTACCTATGCCTTTATAGATATCGGCGATCATGGCGTTTTCATAACCATAGCGCCGCTTAAATAACTTACCGGAAATATGAAAAAAACAAAACATTCATTTCTCCGTGTATTCTTCTTTGCCTTTTTCATGTTCAGCCTGATCATAATTCCTGATCTTGTGTACAACAAAGGCTATCTTGTTTTCTACGGAGATTTCAATTCACAGCAGCTTCCCTTCATAAGACACATGCATGACTGCGTCTCTTCAGGGAACATTCTGTGGGACTGGGGCACCGACCTTGGAAGCGACTTTATAAACTCCTATTCTTTCTATCTTCTCGGAAGCCCGTTTTTCTGGCTCACGACACTTATACCGGAAGAATTCGTGCTGTATTCAGTCCCGTGGATCCTGTCGCTTAAGTACGCTTTTGCGGCACTTACATCCTACGCATATATCAGAAGATTCACCTTCCGTGACAGTTCAGCTGTTATCGGATCTCTGCTGTACGCATTTTCAGGATTTCAGGCGTACAACATCTTCTTTAATCATTTTCACGATGTGACTGCACTTTTCCCTCTTATGCTCATCGCAATGGAAGAGCACGTCACAAAAAACCGGAGAGGATTTTTCGCACTCACTGTCACACTGATGGCTCTGACGAACTATTTCTTCTTCGCAGGTCAGGCTGTATTTCTTGTGATCTACTTCGTTTTACGATCACGCTGCAGCGATTTCCGTGTAAGGCCGGCAAAATTCTTTACACTGGCCGCCGAAGCTTTACTTGGTACGGCAATGGCATCAGTTCTCCTCGTTCCGGCCGCTCTGTCGGTACTCGGCAACTACCGTGTATCAAAACATCTTTACGGCATGGACATGCTCGCATACAGTGACCGCACAAGAGTATGGCGAGTGATACAGAGTTTCTTCATGATACCTGATTCACCGGCCCGTCCTAATCTTTTCAGCGAAGGCACATCCAAATGGTCATCCATTGCCGGATATCTGCCGCTTTTCTCGATGGCAGCAGTGCTTTCCTTCTTAAGATACAAACCGGATTCATGGAAATCAAGGCTTATAAAGATATGTATCGTCTGCGCCTTTGTTCCGGTGCTGAACTCAGCATTCTACATGTTCAACGCCGAGTACTACGCAAGATGGTTCTACATGCCTGTACTCATCATGGCACTTGTCACAGCTCAGGTATTTGAGCGCTCAGATATAAAAACAAAAGCAGGATTCAGGATATGCACGCTTATGCTGCTCGCCTTCCTCGCAATCTCATTCCTTCCCTCAAAGGAAAAGGACGAGGTTAAATGGATGGCTTTCGGCAGTCACAGGACCTATCTGTATATTTCGACAGGCCTTACCGGGCTTTTCCTTGCAGGTGCGGGATATGTCTTCTTCTTAAAAAGCATCAGAAGATCCTACATCAAAAAGGGCGTTATATTTACCGCTCTGGCCTCATTCATCTCCACTGCTGCAGTATTTTACTTCGGAATATATGACGGACCATACCCGGACCGCTATATTGCCGCTTCAATAAATGACACATCGTCGTCGGTAATCAAAAATGAAGACGGATTTTTCCGTACCGACATTTCAGAAGGTGCTGACAACTACCCGATGTTCTGGGGACTTCCGTCAATGAGATGCTTCCAGAGCACAGTCTCGCCTTCAGTCATTGATTTCTACAATACTGTCGGCATAAAAAGGGACGTTGCATCGCGCGCTGATACTACTTACTACGCTTTGCGCGGGCTTCTTTCAGTAAAGTATTACTTTAGCCAGTATGAATACGGAACGAAAAAGGAACAGAATCCTCTTTCAATGCCGGGCTTTAAAAAGATCTCATCCGGTGAAAACTTCGCAGTTTACGAGAACACGGAATTCGTTCCTGTCGGATTTGCCTACAGCTCATACATGACTGAAGATGACTTCGGAAAAATATACGGCACTTCAAAGGCAAACGCACTCATGCATTCGGTCCTTCTTTCTGACGAACAGGCTGAAAGACTTGGGGGCATTCTTGAAAGATGCCATATAAAATCGTTAACTCTCAGCCAGAGCACCTACCTTGAAGACTGCCGTCAGCACAGAGAAAATTCCTGCACGGAATTCAAAAGATCCACCCGCGGATTTGAAGCCTCGTTCGAAACCGAAAAAGAGACTCTGCTGTTTTTCAGCGTTCCTTACGACAAAGGATTCACTGCATATGTAAACGGCAGAAAAACAGAAATCGAAAAGGTAAACGGCGGCTTTATGGCCGTAGCCGTACCGGCGGGAAAGAACGAGATCGTATTTGACTACTTCACATACGGTCTTCGCGAGGGATTAATGATCTCGGCCTCATCGGCAGGCATTTACATTATTTACTGCATAGTATTCTTCTTTATACATCTTGCTTCACGGATAAAAAGCAGAAAATAAAGAAACTACACTCCGGAAATAGCGCCGGATGTCGAATCTGTCTGCGTATATTCCGAAGGAAGCGAAATAGATATACCGTTACAGGAGGAAAAGTAATGCATCTTGAAGAGAAAACCAAAGACAGCGCCATTGTATA
>JAGDDO010000231.1 GCA_017848205.1 Oscillospiraceae bacterium
AGAAGTATTCAGTTTAAAGATAGTCGGTGTTAATGGCAAAGAGGTCCCACCTGTTCCCATTCCGAACACAGAAGTTAAGCTCTTTTACGTCGAAAATACTCGGTTGGCGACGACCCGGGAAGATAGATAGACGCCGGCACAGATAACAGATCCTGATCATCATAATGGTGGTCAGGATTTTTTTTAATTAAGTATTGTTATTTTCTAAAAAATACTGTATAATAATTATAAAGTTTATCAGTTACTTGACATTAACTGTATATTATGAGATTAAGGAATTTTTGGAGACCCCCGGGGTTGATTATATGGATAAGAAAAAATGTGTATCGTTTATACTAGGCTTATGCGCACAGAATAAGAATGTAATATTCCTTGTAATGTGTCTTGGAGTGCATTTCCTGTATATGTTTGTATTCTTTATAATGAAGATATATCCGTTTTCATTTATCAATCTGTTAAGCACAGCGTTCTACGTTGCATTTCTTATCTTTTCAAAAGATAAAAGAAGCTCAGAAATGTCAACTGTCGCTGCGTATTTCGAGATACTGATCTTTGCACTGCTTTCAGAAACAATATCAAGGAATACATACGGTTTTATCTTTTTTGTACTGGGTATGATCCCTGTTATATTTTTTCTCGCACCTTCCTACGGCAACAAAAGGTTTGTGTTTCAGGGAGCAGGTATTGTAACAGCGATACTGATCGACCAGATGCAGCACCTTATTCCTGAAAGCTACTTTAAGCAGACATACACCGAACTGAGTATCCATGTACAGCATTTCAGATTCATCAATCTTCTTATTACGCTCTTTACGATCCTCTACGTAACGTTTTTCTACAAGCTCGAAGTGGATATGATGCGTTCTGAACTTGATTATCAGTGTACTCACGATCCGCTTACAGGACTTTACAACAGACGCTTCCTGTATGATGAAATAAAGAAATCCGTAGACAATAATATTTCCGTAGTACTTATCGACATAGACAATTTCAAGAAGATCAACGACCGTTTCGGTCACGACGAAGGTGACGATATCCTTGTCAAAGTATCGGAATGTCTTAAGGAAGAAGCTAACGGTGCAGATATTTATGCTGTACGCTGGGGCGGCGAGGAATTCATTCTCTACTATAACTGTTTTGAAAAGGACAAGGCCTACGAAAGGATCAGTTCACTCTGCAGGAACATTACTGTAAATGCAGTTCTGCCTGATAAAAACGGAGTTACAGTAACCGCCGGACTTGCTCACGGAAAAGTTTCCGATTTTGATGAACTTGTAAAAACGGCTGACACTTACCTTTACAAAGGCAAGGCGAACGGAAAGAACTGTATCGTCTGGGAAGAAAACGAAGCTCAGTATTCAGCCTGATCTCAATATAAAAAATTAACCGTATATCCTCATCACATGAAGGATATACGGTTTTTGTTTACTTAAGGAAACGCTGATTTATTCATAAATCAGCGTGGGGTCCGGGGCGAAGCCCCGCGAATCCCACTTCCGGAAATCCGGCGAAGCCGGATTTCCGGGTTAATCAGTGTTTTCTTAAACTATAGATGCATCAGCAGATACTGATCAGTCAGCTTTTCTGTTAAAATCGATCTCGAAAGCTGTTTCACAGGCTGCGACTGTTATGCCTTCATATGCTGTCTTCGGAAGGATAAGAGGTCCTTCGCTGCATTTTACTGCGCTTCGTTCGCATATGTTGTCAGTACCTGTGATCTTTCTTACAAATTCTGAAGATGAGAAACGTCCTTCAACACGCATGAGTTCAAGAGCGCTGTAGGTGTACATCGGTATGTTGTGTTCAACACAGAACTTTGTAAGTGCTGTTTCCTCAGATTTGATATCTATTGTTGAGAGCGCGCAGATTCTTTCTGACATAAGTCCTGCTGCCCTGAAAACATCATTGACAAGGTCGTGGAACATATCGTATTCAGTTCCGCTGTGACAGCTTGCACCGATAACTATGTTCTTCGGAACAAGGGTAAGAGTTACCTCAAACGGTTTATAGCTTAGGTCGCTGCTTATTACGATACCTGTTCTGCATACTTTGCCCTCAGCAAGTTCTGCCGGAAGGTTTTTGTAAGCGTAATCGCTGAAGAAGCCAACTTCTTCGTCTTCGAGGATAGCTGCAGCTACTTCGCGGGCAGCGTTCATATCTGTTATAAGCAGATTGTTTGCCTGTGCAAATGAATCAGGTGAGAATCGCTTTCCTGTGTCGGTTGCTGTAGTGATGACCGCTGTGGCAGAAATGCGGTCAGCCAGAAGTTCGGCGGTGGAATTTACATTTCCAAGATGACCTGAAAGCAGCGGTATGACAAATTTTCCGCTTTCATCTATCACGATAACAGCCGGATCAGATGCTTTTGAACGGATTTTCGGAGCTACAGCTCGAATGGCAATACCGCATGCTGAAACAAAAACAAGTGCGTCGTAGCTTTCGAATATCTGTGAAGTCAGTTCGGAAATGTTGCTGAATGATTCAGCTTCGTCATCCTTATTCTTGTAGAAACAATACCTTTTTACAGTGAGTTCAGTGCTGAGTTTTTCTGAAAGCTCCGCTGATAAAAGGCGTCCGTTTTCAGTGAGTGAAATTACTGCAATATTCATAGAGTTCCTTTCATGCCCGTTAAACAGGGCAGTTTTTGATTTCAGGTGAACCCCCGTTTAAGTGTTTCACTGTTGTATAAATAAAGTATAGCACAAAGCAGATGAAATTGCAATACATTCTTGTTATAAATAGTGGTTATGATATAAAAAAATTAGTGAAAACAAACAAAATACGGACGGCGAATAACAATATA
>JAGDDO010000232.1 GCA_017848205.1 Oscillospiraceae bacterium
GAAAACAAATGTGGATTACAAGAGGGGGATATTAAAATGTTATCATTGATTTTCAGCATTCGATTCTGGAGAAAAACAGAGGACCGTAACCGCGGTATTGCGGCTATAGTAGTGTCCGGAATAGCAGCTTTGCTCAGTGTTATCCTGTACGGACTTATAGGACTTGTTGACGTAGCCATTTTAGCTGCGAATGTCATCATTTTTCTGAAGGTACAGGGAGAAGGCGGCTTTTACTGATAAGATAAAAAAACAGACCGATATTTCCCCGGCAGCGGATTTTTTAGTCCGTGCCGGGGAATTTTTTATTTAATGAAACGTTTAAAATCGTTGACAAAATCTGTGTATCTGTTATAATTATAGTATGTGTTTTTTTAATGAGTAAGTATATACAGATCGGAGGAAGAAACAAATTGGCTTTAAATAAATACGAAGAGAAAATGATAAATGTTGTGACTGAAACACTCGGCGGTGTGCAGGCAGCATTTTCATATCAGAAACAGGATGCGGAACACAAACTTGATATCCTCTATGCCAAGCAGAGCCCTGGCGGAAACTATCTTACAGCTTCAACTCTCGGACTGGTGAACAGAACCACCGGATACCGTGATTCAAATACAGGGAAGGACATTCGTGCGGAACTTATAATGTCTTCATACGGCGGACACGATCAGGCCGGCAAGATCCTTTCCACAGCCGGAATCGGCATCTATGATACGAATATCCGTTACGGATACGGTACAGTACTCAAGGGAATAATGGAGCTTTACTATCCGAATTCAGATATGAAGCATCTTTTCCTCATGCTTCCTCCTCCGCTCTGGAAGAAGCCGTTCGGTGTGACAGATGCGGACGACAGCATCATTACTTTCCTTTATGCACTTCCGATCTCACAGGCAGAATGCGATTATATGTCTGAAAACGGCATTGACGCACTTCAGGATCTTTTCGTTGAAAAGAACATCGACATGTTCGACTTCGAAAGAAAATCAGTTTTATAAAGCTGATTTATTTATAAATCAGCGCGGGGGACCGGGGCGAAGCCCCGCATTCCTCCCCGGAAATCCGGCGGTTCCGGATTTCCGGATCAAACATTGTTTTGTATATTAAAATTCAAAGGAGCGTTTTCTTATAATGGAATGGCGTGGATTAAATGAACTGAGAGAACTCTATCTCTCATTTTTCGAAAGCAAGATGCATACAAGAATGGCAAGTGCGCCGCTGATACCACAGGGCGACAACAGCCTTCTTCTCATAAATTCAGGTATGGCGCCTCTCAAGAAGTTCTTCCTCGGACAGGCAGTTCCTCCGAACAAGAGAGTTACAACTTGCCAGAAGTGTATCAGAACACCTGATATCGAAAGTGTCGGAAAGACTTCAAGACACGGTACATACTTCGAAATGCTCGGTAACTTCTCATTCGGCGACTATTTCAAGAATGAAGCTATCGAATGGGCATGGGAGTTCCTTACAAAGGTTCTCGAGATCCCTGCTGAAAAGCTCTGGATCACAGTATTCGAAAGCGATGACGAAGCTGAACAGATCTGGATGAACAAGATCGGTATCCCGAAGGAAAAGATAGTTCGTCTCGGCAAGAAGGACAACTTCTGGGAACACGGTTCAGGTCCATGCGGCCCGTGCTCCGAGATCCACTTCGACCGCGGCGAGGCTTACGGTCCTTTTGAAAACTTCGAGCAGGCAAGTGACGCCGACAGAATAATCGAGATCTGGAACCTCGTATTCAGCCAGTTCGATTCAGACGGCAACGGCCACTACGAAGAAATGAAGAACAAGAACATCGACACAGGTATGGGTCTTGAAAGACTTGCATGCGTAATGCAGGGCGTTGACAATATCTTTGAAGTTGATACAGTTCAGAATATCATGAAGCACATCTGCAAGATCGCAGGTGTTGAATACCACACAAACAGCAAGTCTGACGTTTCACTCCGTGTTATCACTGACCACATCAGAAGTACAACATTCATGGTCGGCGACGGCGTAATGCCTTCAAACGAAGGACGCGGCTACGTTCTCAGAAGACTTCTCCGCCGTGCTGCACGTCACGGAAGACTTCTCGGAATCAAGGACACATTCCTTTACAAGGTATGTGAAACAGTTATTCAGGAAAATGAAAAGGCTTATCCGGAACTCCGTGAAAAGGCTGAATACATCAAGAAGATCATTCAGGTCGAGGAAGAAAACTTCGCAAAGACAGTTGACAACGGCCTTGAACTTCTTAACAAGTTCATCGAGGAATCAAAGAACGGTATCCTTTCAGGTGAAGATGCATTCAAGCTCAGCGATACTTACGGATTCCCGATCGACCTTACTCTTGAAATAGCAGAGGAAAAGGGTCTTAAGATAGACATGGACAGATACAAGGAACTCGTTCTCGAACAGAGAAACAAGGCCAAGGCTGACCATGCTGCAAAGGCAAGCTCATCATGGGCTGACAACAGCATCAAGATAGGTGCTGCAAAGACAGTATTTACTGGTTACACAGAAACAGAAAACGATTCTGAAGTGCTCGCAGTATTTGACGGCACAGAAGAAAAGGAAAGCGCTTCTGAAGGTGAAAGCGTTGTTATCGTTCTTGACAGAACTCCTTTCTACGCAGAAAGCGGCGGTCAGGTAAGCGATACAGGTGTTATTTCAGGCGACGCTGTTATTTCTGTTGACTCAGTTATGAAGACAGAAGACGGTCACTTCCTCCACATCGGTACTGTTGAACGCGGTACAGTTAAGAAGGGCGACAAGGTAAAGGCTTCAATCGATGTGACAAGAAGACAGGCTACAATGAAGAACCATACTTCAGCTCACCTTCTCCAGGCAGCTCTCCGTGAAGTTCTCGGTGAACACGTTCACCAGGCCGGTCAGCTCGTAAGCCCTGAAAGATGCCGTTTCGACTTCTCACACTTCAGCGCAATGACACCTGAGGAGATAGCAAAGGTTGAAAACAGAGTAACTGAGATCATCCTCTCATCCATCGCTGTTGAGACGCAGGAACTTCCTATCGAGGAAGCAAGAAAGCTCGGCGCTATGGCTCTCTTCGGTGAAAAGTACGGCGACATTGTACGTGTAGTAAAGGCAGGAGATTTCTCAGTTGAATTCTGCGGCGGTACTCACGTTGACAATACATCAAAGATCGGTCTTTTCAAGATCATCTCAGAAAACTCAGTAGCATCAGGCGTAAGACGTATTGAAGCCGTAACAGGATCAGGCGTTCTCGCACTCCTCAATGAAAACATTGCAGTTATCAACGAAGCTGCTGCTATTCTCAAGGCTCCTAACGCTTCTGAACTCACAGCTAAGTGTACTCAGATAATGAACGAGTACAAGGCTCTTGAAAAGGAACTTCAGGCTGCAGGCGAAGAAAACGCTATGATGAAGCTCAGTGCTTTTGCTGATAGTGCCTATGACTTTAACGGCGTAAGCGTTATCGCTGCAAGAGTTGACGGCGTGAAGAACGACGTTCTCAGAACAATGGGTGACAAGCTCCGTGACAAGGATGCAAATGTTATTTCCGTTCTCGCATGCGTAAATGAAGGCAAGGGCGTATTCTCAGTATCATGCGGCAAGGATGCGGTTGCCAAGGGTGCTCACGCTGGCAAGATCGCAGGTGCGATAGCAGGCCTTACAGGCGGTAAGGGCGGCGGACGTCCTGACAGCGCTATGGCTGGTATCGGTGACATTGCAAAGACTGACGCAGCAATGGCTGAGATAAAGAACGTTCTCGGTAATTTTATAAAGTAAATCATAAAGCGGAACGGTAAAAACCGGACCGCAGACACTATCCCTCCGGCCGGTTTTTAGCAGGAGGGCAGTGTCATTTATAGCAGTGGATAAAAGTTTATATTATAGTAAATGACAAATATATAGGTTTTTACTATCAGCCGGTATGCACGGAGCTAAGGCAGCAGGCGTGCAGGGCAGTATTTCATGTACAGAAAGGTGAATGAAAAATGGATTGTTTATTCTGCAAAATAATAAACGGTGAAATTCCAAGCAAGAAGGTTTACGAAGACGATCTGGTATATGCTTTCCACGACATAGCTCCTATCGCTCCGGTACACTTCCTTGTTATCCCGAAGCAGCACATTTCAGGTGCAGCAGCTGTAACAGCTGAAAATTCAGCAGTTGTGGCACACATCTTTGAAGTTATTGCAAAGATCACAAAGGACATGGGTCTTGACGGCGGCTTCAGAGTTATCACAAACAACGGTGATGACGCAGGCCAGACAGTCAAGCACCTTCACTTCCACGTAGTTGCAGGCAAGCAGCTCGGCTGGAGCTCAGAACAGGGAGACTGATCACATGGCAGAAAAATATACCCTTAATGTTGCAGGACTTACAAGAGAACTTACAAGATATCCTGTAAACGACAAGCTTGAAATTGCAGCGTTCATCATGTTTTCAGACGTTGAACTCACTGTAAGATGCGCTGAGGAGCTCCTTAAAAAGGTGACTGACTTCGACATTATCCTCACTTCCGAGGCCAAGGGGATCCCGCTTGCCTACGAAATGGCGCGTCAGTCAGGAAAGAACTACGTCGTTGCAAGAAAGTCAGTCAAGGTCTACATGACCAATCCTGTAAGTGTGAACGTAAAGTCCATTACTACAAAGGATGAACAGATGCTTCACCTCGGTGATGAAAAGGCAGCACTTATAAAGGGTAAAAAGGTCCTCATCGTTGATGATGTAATAAGTACAGGAGAATCACTCACAGCTATGGAAAAGCTTATCGAAAAGGCAGGCGGCACAGTCGTTCAGTCATGTGCGGCTCTCGCTGAAGGCGATGCTGCAGAAAGATCAGA
>JAGDDO010000233.1 GCA_017848205.1 Oscillospiraceae bacterium
CCTGTATTCTGGTACCCCCATGATTCATCGGCCGGATGCTCGGAAAGCGGCATGAACTCAATATGCGTAAAATGATTTTCCTTAACGTAATCAATAAGACGGTCTGCTATTTCAGAATAGGTAAACCATCCGTTTTCATCCTCAGGGTTTGTATGCCACGAGCCGAGATGCACCTCGTAAATGCTCATAGGAGAGTTGAAATTCCGTGTACGTTTCTCCATCCATTCTCTGTCGTGCCATTCAAATCCGCTCAGATCAGTTATAACAGAAGCGCTCGCCGGTCTGAGTTCCATACCGAACCCGTAAGGATCGCAGTGATCCACCGTGTTTCCGTTTCGTGATGTGATCTGAAATTTATAAAGGTCTCCGAAAGCAGCTTCGTCCGAAACATAAGTGAATACTCCGCTTCGTCCTTCTGCGGTCATTTCACAGCCTTTCCAGCCGTTAAAGCTGCCTATTACTTTTACTGATGATGCCGCCGGTGCATAGGTCCTGAAAACGATCTTTCCATTTTCGCGGTGAGCTCCGAAAAACTCATATGCATCGAAGGCTTTCCCGTCATAAAAATCCTGTAATATCATAAATTATGTCACCCCGTTTACCAGCCGGTATCCTCGTCATTTCCGGCTTCGTTTTCAGCGTCCCCGCTCTCATCCTGACTGTCTTCGCCGGCATCTTCTCCGGTTGTTTCATCTTCTGATGAGGAAATATCTTCTGAAGAGTAGTCGTCGGAAGGCATTACTGTTTCAGCCCCGGCTCCGAACATGTAAAGGAATGTTTCGTCGTAATCAGGTGAAAGTTCAGGTATTTTTACTGTAACGATAAATCCGTCACTGTTGTTTCCCGATACTGTATAAGGCCATTCCGCACCGTTGTTGTTCAAGCATTCATACGGTATAGGAATACTTGTTTTGTCTGATGCCATATCCATCGGAACGTAATAGATCCTGTAGAATTCCGTATCGGAATATTTGTATTCGAGAGGATTGTCATACTGGAAATCCTTTATGAAACCCTCGTACTGTTCGAGTGCAACGCCCATTCTGTAGATCATTGAAGCATGTACAGGGCCGACATAGCGGAAATGCCATGATTCAGCACGGTACTTTGTGATGTGCTTGTTCTGCTCGGTGTAGCGGAGAATAAGTCCGTATTTTGCGGCATTGCTGTAGATCCAGCTGTACTCGCCTTCATTGCGGAGCGCAGGATATTCGTATCCGTCGTCAATGGCAAAGTCCATTGCCAGACCGGTATGATGCTCGCTGTGTCCCGGAGGTGCAACAAGATCTGATTCGAGAAGTCCTGTGTTTTCAAGATCTTCATCGTACATCTGCTTCTGTTCATCGTAGCTGCGGTATCCGCTGTTGCAGAGAATATTTGTTATACCTGTCTTTGCGGCAAAGTCATCGAGCATGGAGTTGATAGCCTCTATCATGGTTTTGTCGAGCTCCATGTATGACCTGTCAACTTTATATGAATCTGATTTGTTTTCATAAATATTTACAATGTTCGGATTTGATCCGTCACCGTATTCATAGTCCCTGTTTACAAGAATAAGATCTCCCCTGTGTATATCAGAGTTCTGTACCTCCACGTAAACGGAAGGAACCTCAGTAACCGCTTCAGTAACCTCAGTTACAGGAGCCTCTGTTTCTGCAGTTTCCGAATTTTCATCGGCAGCAGACGGAGAACCGCTGCATGAAGTGAGCATAAGCGAAAATGCAAGCATAATAGCTGACGAAAAAGCTGTCATCGCCCTTTTGTTCATTAGTAATAATCACCCTTTTTAAACGTAAAACATCATATAAAAATATACGTTTTAATTATATCATATCGCGAGTGGGTTTTCAAGATTATTGTACATTAAATTTTCTTAAGAAATCACTTAACGACGCTCCTTCGGTAGGCAAGTGCTGATTTACCTGTACGTTTTCTGAAGGCACGCATGAAGTATGAGATATCCGCATATCCGCAGCGGCCGGCTATCTCGCTGACGCTCAGTGTTGTATTGCGGAGCAGGCTCATTGCAAGAGACATGCGTGCTTCCATAAGATCAGCGTGAAAGCTCACTTCATGGAACTCCTGATAAAGATGCTGGAAATGTGAGAGGCTGATGCCGATTTCAGCAGCCTGCTCTGCTGCCTTCCATTCGTTCTCCGGTTCCTCGTACATCTTTTCCCGCAGTGACTTCATTATCGCCTGATACGGCTGACGGATATCAGCGTTCTGTCTGGCAAGAAGACGCAGCTCACGCTCAACGTGATTCATGCGAAGCCTTTCAATTGCATTGGCAATGATCTGGCAGAACTCGCCGTAATAGAGTTCGAATGCCGCTTTATCAGATGAAAAGCGCCTCATACATATGCCGAAAGCCCTGTCCTGATAATGGAGCGGAGTGATAAAACATGTTGAAGGTACGGCGGTATCTTCCGTTTCACTGAGGCTCACGCTGCTTCCGGTCTCGATCCTGCCTTCCGAGTTTCTTGAAAGTATACAGGTCAGCTTATCGGAATAGCCTTCCTTTCTGTAGCTTTCAGGATCGTTCACATCACCCTGCCAGTCCGTGCAGAGACATATGCTGAAACTGTCATCAGCCTCGAGAAGATACAGGTTGCTCACAATTGCAATAACGCACTCATTCAGAGAGCTTACGCTGCTCATCATGGAAGAATAGGCACTGTGAAGAAAAACCGAATTATGCTGCAGTTCCATAAAATGCTTCCGGGTCATTACAGAGCTTTTCATCTGATCAGGATCACAGCCGCAGCTTGCACCGATCTGCAGCGTCGTATCTGCCTTTACCGGAGCCGCTGTTTCACCGCTTATCATTGTGTGAAGCCGGCAGACTGCATCTGCACCGGTCTGAAGATAGGTTCCGCAGACGGTAGTAAGCAGAGGATGAAAGTGCATAAGATCAGGGTTTCCGTCATATCCTCCGACAGCTATCTCCTCGGGGATGCGTACACCTGCCTCCATCAGTGACCAGCACAGCTGCAGGGCCATATAGTCATTTCCGCAGACCACAGCCTGCGGTTTTTTTATTCTTCCGCTTATGATATCCTCAGCAAGCTTTATACCGGATCCGATCCAAAAATCACCGTAGAATACCTTTTCACGGTCAAACGGTATACCGTGTTTTTCAAGTGCGTCACGATATCCTGAAAGGCGCTGTTCAGCATGGTGCTCACCTTCAGGACCTGTCAGGCATACAATATCATCAAACCCGTGTACCTTTATAAAATGTTCTGTCAGCATGCAGAAATGTTCACGGCTGTCCTGTATCACAGACGGAAAGCCTTCTTTCACGCAGTCGAGCATAATTGCCGGAACGCCGAGCTTTCCGAGAGTTTCCGCAATGGAGTCAGCAAGTTCAGTATGGTAATACGAACCGCCGGCAAGTATCGCCCCGTCAAAATGCATCTGCCGGAGAAGTGAATATATGTTTTCCTCACCGATGATCTGGCGGTCGTCATTGTAGTAATTGATAAAATGAGTAATAACATAAAGATCATAGTCAAATACTGCAGCCTGCTTTCCTATCACTCTGATAAGATCAAGCGTATACTGCGTATCTGCCCACATGGTAAGAAACACGATCCGTTTTCTCATCTTTAGATTCTCCTTTCCGGCGGTCACAGATCCTCAGGGCAGCTTTTTCGTTCACTTTAAGAAAGCACTGATTTATTCATAAATCAGCGTAGGGCACGGAGCGAAGCCCCGCAATCCCCCACCCGGAAATACGGCAAAGCCGTATTTCCGATTTAATCAGTGTTTCCTTAATTATAAGGTATTTGTACTTAATTTTCAATAATATTTTGCAGAAAAGTCCATAGTTTCAATCCGTTTTTCCATTGTTTTATCTGTTATTCTGGTGTATACTTAAGTTATGAAAACGATTATATCACGTATTTTCCGCATTTGATGGAAATACGCTGATTTGCCTGCCGGGATTTCCGATGCCCGGTCAGAAACAACATGTAAGGATTATATCTATAAGGAGGAAAAATCTCTATGAGATCAATTTTCAGACGCATATCTGCCGGTGCGGCAGCTGCAGCAATGGCAACAGGCTTTTTATCATTAAACGGACTTTTCTTCACTGCCGGATCAGGCTATTTCAATGATTCCGCTGTGATCGTAAACGCTGCAGGCGGATACACCATTCCTGACATCAAGGTTCAGCAGAAGCAGATCCCTGACAGCGAAGGTCTTAAGATGACAAGAGACATGCGTCTCGGCTGGAACCTCGGAAACACACTCGATTCCATCGATGACACAGGAAACGTTAAGAACGACCTTGACCTTGAAACATACTGGAACGGCGGTTTCAAGACAACAAAGGAAATGATCGACGTAGTAAAGAAAGCCGGCTTCAACACTGTCCGTGTACCGGTTTCATGGCACAACCACATGGACGGCAGTCTTAACATAAACAAGGCATGGAGGGACAGAGTTCAGGAAGTCGTTGACTACGCATACAAGAACGACATGTACGTTATCCTAAACGTTCACCACGACAACGATCCTAATACAATGTATCCTACAACTGCAAAATACGAACAGTCAAAGAAGTACATGACAAGCGTATGGAAGCAGGTCGGCGAACGTTTCAAGGACTACGGCGACAAGCTCATTTTCGAAACAATGAACGAGCCTCGTATGACAGGCCACACATATGAATGGTGGCTCAACATGAATGACAAGGACTGTATCGATGCCATCCAGACAATCAACAAGCTCAATCAGGACTGTCTCGACACCATCCGTGCAACAGGCGGAAACAATGCAAAGCGTTACGTTTCAGTTCCGGGCTATGACTGCTCTATCGACGGTGCAACAAACAGCTACTTCAAGCTTCCTGCAGACAAGGTCCAGAACCGTCTTATCGTAGCAGTTCACGCTTACACACCATACGGATTCGCACTTGCAGAAACATCTGACTCACAGAGCACAGACAAATTCGACTACACAAAGGACGCAGGCGACATCGATCAGGTGCTCAATGCGATCTATGACACATACATCTCAAAGGGTATTCCGGTTTACATCGGTGAATTCGGTGCCCGCGACAAGGGCGGCAACACACAGCCGAGAGTTGACTGGGCTGCTTACTTCGTGGCAAACGCATCTGCACGCAACATTCCTTGCTGCTGGTGGGATGACTATTCATTCATGCTTCTCGACCGTTCAGACGTAAC
>JAGDDO010000234.1 GCA_017848205.1 Oscillospiraceae bacterium
AATCCGATAACGGCAATTAAACAGGAAAGCTGCAGCCGTTTCGGCGGTTTGTCATATTTGTCCGCACTGACCACAATATCGATGAGATAGAGGGTGAAGATAAGCGGGATCACAATGGTGAACAGAAATACTGCAAAATTGCTTATTCTAACCATCCAGAATCCGACAGTTTTCGTATTGCCGCGATAGAAATATGCAAACCGGTCAAATACAAGGAGGAACATGGAAAAAAGTTCGAGCAGGAACATTATCCATTTTCTTCGCCTTGAAAGTGCTTTGTTTATAAGAACGAAAAATGCCAGTACTCCGCATATACTGCTGAGCACAAGCATTATATTCATCTGATAGTCTTTAATTAAATCTATAATAATCCCCATACTAATATCCCCATACTAAATCATTTGTGATCCTGTATTACAGTGAACGTAAAATTAAGTGTCTGCTGTAAATTAAACCACGTACAACATATAAGTGTATACTATAATTAGTATAGCACTTATCGGTCGGTTTTTCAAGGGAAACAGACATTTGACGAAGCGGATAAAACAAGGTATAATTGTAGTGATAGTTTGACTGTATAATGAATACGCTGGCAGGAGAGGAGTGAACACCATGCCTGAAACAAACAGATCTGCGGCCGGAGAGACGGACGGAATACTGAAGTTTACGCTTATGCACAGATGCACGGCAGTCGCGGAGCTCAGTCTTGATGAA
Source organism: Oscillospiraceae bacterium (assembly GCA_017848205.1). The sequence goes on from JAGDDO010000234.1 coordinate 715, forward strand.
GATATCGGTTATATTCTGAAGATAGGGGATGTGTTTGCGCCTGAGCATCTTCCTGTAGGTGTCGGCATGAAAAAAGGTATCGCCGACCGTGCTGCACTGAATGAGTGGTGGATGGACCGCTCTATCCCGTCGAGCCGCTCCGGTGTGCGTGAAGCGATGGAAACGCTTCAGATAGAAGATACAAGAGAACTTCTGATACGCTGTTTCGGACTCAGTCTGTCGGATCAGTACTGGATCTGTCCGGAAAACTCAGGACTTACCTGGGAAAAGGTAAACTTCTTTGATAATGATTTTTCCGATGATATCGGTGATGTGCTGTTTGGTGCGGGAAGGAAAGCGGAGCCGCTTGATTTTTCATCTCCGGATAACACATCAGACGGAAATCTGAAAAAGCGATGGAAGATCATAAACGGAAAGAGATGCCTTGTAAAAGGCGGTTCCAATCCTTTTCGACAGCAGCCGCTTAATGAAGTGATAGCCTCTGAGATCATGAAAAGGCTTGAAATTCCATATGTGCCGTACTGGCTTATCTGGAATAAAGGTGCTCCGTACAGCGTATGCGAGGATTTTGTAAGCGGAAATACTGAACTCGTTCCGGCATGGCGTATCATTCAGACGCAGAAGCTGCCGAATAACAAATCGCTGTACCAGCATTTTATTGACTGCGCTGAAACTCTTGGTATTCAGAAAGTAAAAGAATTTCTCGACCGTATGATCGTACTGGATTATATCATAGCCAACGAGGACAGACATCTTAATAATTTCGGTGCGGTACGTAATGCCGAAACTCTTGAATGGATTGGCATGGCGCCGATATACGACAGCGGATCTTCGCTCGGATATGACAAGAGTGTTCCGATGATGAGAGATGACTCGAAAACAGTATGCAAGCCGTTTAAGAAACATCACGAAGAACAGCTGAAGCTTGTTTCGTCCTTTGACTGGATAAATTTCTCCGCTCTTTCTGATGTCCGAAAAATGATCACCGATATACTGTCAGATGAAAAAGCAAAGGATTATCTGGAGGAAAGACGTATTCATGCAATCGCTGAACTTACAGAACGCAGGATCAGAAATCTTGAAATGCTTGCCGGTGAGAAGGAGCGTAAACAGGTCATTTCAACTGATGATGAAGTGGAAAAGGATATTGCAGCATCGTACTAAGTGATTTATGGGTCACTGATCTGTTCAGTGACCGGGGATTTTGTAAACATCCGTAGTAAGAAACTGACTTGATCAGTGTTTCTTTTTTGCCCTTTAATTGTGACGGAAAGGAATAGAAATCATGAGTATTAAAAAAATCACTGCAGCATTTATGTCATGCGTTCTTGCCTGCTGCGCTGTATGCAGTCCGTTCAGCGTACCTGCTGAACATATCTCTGCCGCCTATGAAGGTTCGGAAAATCCGTGCAACAGACAGGATGACATGGAGGTTCCGTATGACCGTACAGCATGGGTTCAGCCTGAGAGCTGGAACAGTCCGAAATATGATCCCCGCGATTATGAAGGCTGGATCATGAT
>JAGDDO010000235.1 GCA_017848205.1 Oscillospiraceae bacterium
CTACATGAGACCGTTTCCAAATGAAGAGATAGCGAAAGCTTTGCGGAATGCAAAGGCATATGCGGTGCTTGAAAAGGATATCAGCTTCGGCAACGAGGGCACGGTTTTCACAAACGTAAATTCCGCTGTTAAAAAGGGAAACGGAAAGGCTGAAGGATATAACTTCATCGGCGGACTCGGCGGAAGAAACATTTCAGCGTCTGATATTGAAAACATATTCGGAAGTATAATAAAAGGAACGGACAGAGTAAACTTCATCGGGATCGGAGGCGAAAACAATGGCAAATAAGGTCGCAGACAGCATTTCAAGGGAAGAGTATTTCTACGGACACAAGGCGTGCGCCGGATGCGGGGGAAGTCTTGCGGTAAGGGCAGCCCTTAAGGTCCTCGGAAAAAATGCAGTTTCAGTTCTTCCGGCAGGCTGTATGTCTGCAGTGGGATTTAACTTTCCGCAGCTCTGTTTCTCAAACAATTCTATAATATCAACCTTTGCAGGTACTGCATCCATGCTTACCGGAATTGAAGCCGGACTTCGCGCAAAGGGAGTAAAGGATTTTACAGCAGTCGGATTTGCAGGTGACGGCGGTACTGCCGACATCGGTATTCAGGCACTTTCCGGTGCCATAGACCGTAACGACAACATCATCTACATCTGCTACGACAACGAAGCCTACATGAACACAGGTATCCAGAAGAGCGGTCTGACACCATTCGGCGCAAGGACAACTACTACTCCGGCGGGAGCGAACATTCACGGAAACATCCGTCCGAAGAAAAACATGTTCGAGATAGTTGCGGCTCACGGAATACCTTACGCTGCCACAGCAAGCGTGGGATATATAGGTGATTTCATAGCCAAGGTTCAGAAGGCGTCACAGATACAGGGAACAAAGTACATCCACGTCATTGCGCCGTGTCCAACAGGCTGGGGCGTTGCCGTTGATGAGACTGTTGAGATTGCGAAGGAAGTTGTGGACAGCGGACTCTGGTATCTTGCCGAATACGAAAACGGCGAATACAGGCTGACACACAGACCGAAGGAATTCACATCTGTTGAATCTTACCTGAAGAGACAGGGACGTTTTAAGCATCTCAGTGAAGATGATATAAAACTGATCACTGATTCAAGGGATGAAAAGTGGAAGTTTATTGAAAAGAATTTTATCTGATATTATAAACGGAAGGAGAAATAAATTTGAACTCTATTGAAGAAAGTGTAAATGACATTGTCGGACTGCTTTTAGATGATTATGAAAAGAAAAGGGTGTCCGAGGAAGTCAAAATATTCAATCATCCGGACAGGGAAGCCATAGTTGATATTCTTACAAGCCTTCGCAAGATCATATTTCCGGGATATTTCAGGAACAGATCGATCAAGGTCTATACGCTAAGGAACAATCTTTCCATGCTTATTGAAGATGTCATCTACAAGCTTACCAAGCAGATGACCATAGTTTTCGACGGCGATGAAAGCACTGATGAGGATATTACGGAAAAGGCTGAGAAGATCGCTCTGGAGTTCATTGAGAAGCTTCCGAAAATAAAGGAATACATTGAAACCGATGTTCAGGCGGCCTATGACGGTGACCCGGCTGCGTTCAGCGAAGACGAGATCATTTATTCCTATCCGGGACTGTATGCCGTTCTTGTAAACAGGATCGCGCATGAACTTTTCCTTTTAGGCGTTCCGGTCATTCCGCGAATGATGACGGAATATGCCCACAGCGTGACCGGTATCGACATTCATCCGGGTGCGACCATCGGAAAATACTTTTTCATAGACCACGGTACAGGAATCGTTATCGGTGAAACTACCGTTATCGGCAACAACGTAAAAATTTATCAGGGTGTTACGCTCGGCGCTCTTTCAACACGAGGCGGACAGGCACTGAAAAGCAAGAAAAGACATCCTACAATTGAAGATAACGTCACTATTTACTCCGGTGCCTCCATTCTCGGAGGCGACACGGTGATCGGAAAAGATGTTGTCATAGGCGGCAACGCGTTCATTACACGGTCGATTCCGGAAGGTGCCAAGGTAAGCGTGAAGAATCAGGAACTGCGGTACAACTATGATGCTTCAAAGCCGGTTGAGCGCGTTGACGTTGAAAATGAAGCTGCGTGGTTTTATATTATATAAAAAACTTATAGCAGGGATGAAAAAATGACATGGTGATAGGAATAATCTATATCCGGTAATAATAATTTGAGATTAAAATAATATTGATTCTATTTGTGATGTATGCTATAATGGATTCATTGAATATTATGCATATAATACATATAAAAAAGATATGAACAGAAGGTATTGAAAAGGCAGGAATTATTTTATGGCTGTAACAGTTGTGATACCAACGACCCTGAGGCTTTTTACAGAGCACAGGTCAGAAATAGAACTTGAAGGGAAAACGGTAGGCGAAGTGCTTACTCTTTTGTCAGAAGAATATCCGGATACAAAAAAGGCACTTTTCGATGAAGAAGGTAAACTTCGTTCATTTGTAAATATTTTTGTAAATGATGAAAGTATAAGAGATCTTGACGGATTTGACACAGAAGTAAAGGACCGTGACGAGATAATCCTCATTCCGGCTATCGCAGGCGGTTCCGGAAACGAAAGCATTCTCGGTGACCGTAAGGGCGAAAAGCTGACAAATGACGAAATAAACCGTTACAGCCGTCATCTTCTTCTGCAGGAGATCGGCGTTAAAGGCCAGAAAAGACTCAAGGCGGCAAAGGTACTTATAGTCGGTGCCGGAGGGCTCGGCACACCGCTTGCACAGTATCTGGCGGCAGCAGGTGTCGGAACTATCGGAATAATTGATGACGATGAGGTTGAGGAATCAAACCTTCAGCGTCAGGTCATCCACGGAACAAGGGACATAGGCAGACCGAAGGTTGCATCGGCAAAGGACAGCATAAAGCAGATAAATCCCTTTGTAAAGGTTGAGATCTACAACAAGCGTCTGACTGCCGAAAATGCAGAGGAGATCATCTCGGAATATGACGTTGTGGCCGATGCCTCGGACAACTATCCCACGCGCTATCTAGTAAACGATTCCTGTGCACTTCTGGGGAAACCGGATGTGTTCGGGGCCATGTATCAGTTTGAAGGTCAGGTCTCGGTCTACTATGCAAAAGAGGGTCCGTGCTTCAGATGTATGTATCCGGCACCGCCTCCGGCAGGACTTGTTCCATCATGTGCAATGGGCGGCGTAGTCGGAGTTCTTCCGGGCGTTATAGGCACCCTTCAGGCAAATGAAGTAATAAAGCTCATAGTCGGCGGAGGAAAGAACCTCATCGGCAGAGTTGTAGGCTTCGATGCCTGGAACCTTAAATGGCGCGAGCTTAAAATACATAAAAATGACAGCTGTCCGATATGCGGCAAAAAGAAGACCATTACTGAAATAGAGGAATTTGACTACGAAGACTTCTGCGGTATCACAAAACAGCGTGAGGAGGAAGCTGAAGTTGAAGGCATTGAACCGAAGGAACTTAAGCGCCGTATCGATGACGGGGAAAAGATAATGATAATCGATGTGCGTGAACCTCATGAAAGGGCAATTGCCAAATTCCCGGATGCCAAGGTCATTCCTATCGGTCAGCTTGAAAGAAGGCAGAACGAACTTGACGCTTCGGTGGATACTGTTTTTGTCTGCAAGGAAGGAAAGAGAAGCATCCTTGCTGTAAATACTCTCCGCGAAGCAGGCTACACAGGTCCGCTTTATAACCTTAAAGGAGGCACCAACGCCTGGGCAAGGGAAGTGGACAAAGACTTCCCGGTTTACTGATATCATAAAGAGAACGGGGTAAAACTCTTTATCATATAAATATTTTATTAAAATTTGGAGGTAGACGTTATGTCTAAAGAAGTAAAAAATGACACAATAGTTGCTCTTGGCAAAAAAGCGGCATATAACCTTGCCGACGTAAACAAGACAAGACCGCAGTACGGCGCTCTCACTCCTAAGTGGGTTACAAAGGTTCTCGAATTCAAAGGACTTGATTCAGGTATTTACAGAATAAACAAGGTTAAAGAGGGCGAAACTCCTCTTGACGTTCTTTGCAGCGTTGAGAAGA
>JAGDDO010000236.1 GCA_017848205.1 Oscillospiraceae bacterium
AAAAAACAAAAAGTTACTATCACAACACAGTACGGTAATTCAGTACAGATAGGGTTTTCTGTGAAAAAACTATACCTGTAGAATTACTACTTCCGTAAAATCCACCGTTTCATCAGTACAGCTTCCGCAGGATATACGGAGTCTGCTTATATAAACGGTCTAAGTTACCTAAAGGAAGGCCGGTCCTGTTATCCGGCAGGGAAAATATTCCCATCTACAATTGTAGATGTTCAATGTGTCAATGATATGTCAAAAGTAGAAAATATCTGAAAATTATACTATCCCGAGTATGAAGATTATGGCATACAGAGTAAATGATATGCCGTTTACGACCATTCCGGCTATTGAAACAGTCATATATATGTCTCTTTCACGTGTGGAAATTACAGACATGATCAAACCAAGGAGGCTTGCAACAGCCGCAACTGTTGCTATGATCCCCGTGATCTGGGTAACCCCGCCTCTGACCGCTGAAATTATGCACAGAACGATCAGAACGATAACGGAGATACTGCCGGTGATCAGAACTGTCAAGCCACTTTTTGAAACATGTCTTCCCCTGAATTTTACCGTTTCTATGCTCATTATATCTCATCCCTTCGTTCATATCGCTTGAAATATAAGCTAAACTCAAGTATACTATACATAATCCGTACTTGCAAGTGATCCCGGTAGTGTAAGCAAGGTGCCTGCAAGCCTTGTTTACCGCTTCCGCGAAATACTCTGTGGGAGGTGTGTTATTCTTGCCAAGATCGATCATCGGCTATTGTAACAGGTTTTCAAAAAAAGTCACAAGAGACGCTGTAACCGCATACTCGGGTGAAGCCGCTCTGTATGTCATAATCTCGCTTTTCCCGTTTTTGATGTTTCTCCTGACTCTGATAAAGTATCTTCCGTTTTCAAAGGAAGAACTGCTAAAGGTTCTTTCAGGTTTCTTTCCGAACAATATATACTCATACATTGTAACGATCGTTGAAGAGCTGTACAGCACATCCGGAACGGTTCTGTCCGTCACGATCATCCTTGCCCTATGGTCTGCTTCAAGAGGTGTACTGACCATATATCGCGGACTTAACAAGATCTACGGTATCGATGAAACACGAAATTATTTTTTCCTTCGTATAAAATCAATGCTCTACACCTTCACCTTCGGCATAATCCTGATAATGCTGCTCGGACTTTACGTTTTCGGCAATCAGATCAGGATAAAGCTTACCGAATTCTTTCCTCTGCTCATGCAGAACAGGTATGCGATACTTGTGGTAAGCTTCAGAACGCTGATCGGTGCCGTAATCCTGATGATCCTGTTCATCGTAATGTATAATTATATGCCAAATCGCAAATCCCGGATCCATACCCAGCTTCCCGGTGCGATCATAGCATCTGTCGGCTGGGTAGGCTTTTCTTATCTTTATTCGATCTATATCGATCACATGGAAAACCTGACGGCAACCTACGGAAGCCTTACCGCGGCAGTTCTTTGTATCCTCTGGCTGTATTGCTGTATGTCCATATTTTTCTTCGGCGCGGAAGTCAATTCTGTTCTTGCTCTTCCCGAGGTGCAGACCTTCCTTCTCGATTTTTTCAAGCACAGGAAAAAGGAGCAGCCGCACTGATACCGTTTTCTTTCATCCCTGGGATAAACCTCTTTCTCGGTGCGAAACACCCCCAAAAAACAAAAAGCGGATCATCAGGACTTATCATCCCGTGATCCGCCTTATTGTATTTACCGGCAGAATATCTGCATTCATTGCAGCCTAAACCCGGTCAATACAGTTCTTTCTTACTGAAGTCTGGCCTTAAGAGCCGCACCCATTTCTTCATATCCGGGTTTTCCGAGAAGAGCAAACATGTTCTTCTTATAAGATTCAACACCGGGCTGGTTGAACGGATTGACACCAAGAATGTATCCGCTCACGCCGCAGGCGAATTCGAAGAAATAGAAAAGCTGTCCGAGAGTGTATTCACTCTTGTCGGGTATCGTTATTCCGAG
>JAGDDO010000237.1 GCA_017848205.1 Oscillospiraceae bacterium
CTTGAACTTCAGGGAAAGAAGGCAACTGATGAGGAGATAAACCGCATTCTTCACGAAGTTGACCTTGACGGATTCGGCGACAGAAATCCGAACGAGCTTTCGGGCGGTCAGAAACAGCGTGTGGCCATTGCACGTGCGCTTGTAAAGAATCCGGAGATAATCATGGCCGATGAACCTACCGGAGCTCTTGATTCCAATACGGGCCGTCAGGTGTTCGAGACGCTTAAAAAGCTTTCGGCAGACAAACTCGTTGTCATCGTTTCACATGACCGCGATTATGCCGAACAGTATGCAGACCGTATAATCGAACTTGCTGACGGAAAGGTTATACGTGATGTGGAAGCAGACCGTTCAGCTTCGGATGAAAGCGAATCAGGTATTGTTTTCAGAGCTTCAACGCTTGAAATACCTTCGGGCTATCATCTTACAGAGGAAGACCGTATACGTATAAACGAATATATCGACGGCCTTGAAAGCGGGCTTACAGTCCGGCTTCCCGAAAAGACTGCCCGTTTCAAAGAAACAGATCAGTCATGTATACCTGCTCAGGACGGAAGTGATTTTAAGCTTATAAAATCAGTTCTGCCGCTTAAATCCGCATTCCGCATAGGCCGGAGCAGCCTTAAGCACAAGAAGTTCCGACTTGTCATGACAATTTTCCTTTCGGTAGTGGCTTTTTCGCTTTTTGCATTCGTTGACACGTTCAGTTCCTACGACATGGTGCGTAACTGTGTGGATTCGCTGAAGGATTCTGATATTGAATATATTTCACTCGGAAAAGCCATCAAAGCAGGGGAAGGAATTGATACGTGGTGGAGAACGCTTTCATCCGGACTGTCAGATGAAGATCTGAAAAATATAGAGAACGACACCGGAATTGCCGTGTCTGGTATTTTTAAACCGGAGCTTATGGATCTCGAATTCGGGGAGAATATTGGTATTTCTGAAGAGGAAAGAGCAAACAGCGATGAGGATACGGACTTTACCAGCATGCGTTATTTCTGCGGCTTTTCAGAGATAACCGAGGAATCTCTGAATAATATGGGATATACACTCATTTCAGGCCGTATTCCGGACGGAAATAAAAAAGAGATCGCCATAAGCCGCTTTGCCGCTGAAACCTTTATAAAATCAGGGTATCTTACAGCTCTGCCGGAAAAGGATTATGACAGAGGCATGAATGTGCGTCCGACGCCTGTATACGGCAAGGAAGAAGCAGATGATGTTTCAAAAAGGATTGAAAGAAAGAAACGTGCGGAAAAGTTTTCTGATCCTATGTACATGGTCGGAAAAACTCTGCTTTTAAACAATGAACTTTATACTGTCACGGGTGTTGTGGATACAAACTTTGACGTTTCACGTTATGAGCTCCTCAATAAACCGCAGGACAAACTTACCAAGACTGAGACTGTTATTTCAATGCTCCTTCGCAGTGAATATAACTACGCCGTAAACGACAGCCTTACGGGTGCAGCGATGACAGGTACGGGAGCAGTCGCAAAGCTTGCAGCGAATGAACCGAAGATATACCGCAGTGAAAAAGGCGATATCAATATCCACGCATGGGATTCGAATTCAGATGCAAGCATCAGCATGTGGAACAGCTACAATGCGAAGCTTTCAGATATTCCTGAAAATGAAATAATCTGGACTGAAGGGCCGGTAAAGGAACTTAAGGATAATGAAGTAATTATTACACTCGACTGCGTAAGCAGATACTCAAACGGCCGTGAACAGTACTTCGTACCTGAAAGCGGTGAAATAACAAAGCAGAATCTTGATGATCTTATAAAAGCGATTGAAGAGACCGGCGGTCTTGAAGCATACGTTTATATTTACAACAGCGCAAGAAACATGAACGGTGACAATGAACTCAAGGACATTAAGATAGTCGGATGCTTTACATCGGACAGCCTTTACAATAAAGCCGGTGCCTTTGCCATCTCAGATGCCCTGGTGGAAAAACTTTCTGATGTTTCGGACGGTATTTACAACTGTGCAGTAGGCCCGATGCCGAAGGACAAAGCATCAATGGAAAGGATCGTAAATTACTGCTACCGCGACAGCGATGACATTACAGTAAGATATGAAATGAACAATGCCGTTGTTTATGAGCTCGATACATTCAATACCGTGATCAAGGCTGCAGCTAAAATAGTGTTCTGGATAGGCGTCTTCTTTGCAGTTTTTGCTTCACTTCTCATGGCAAACTTTATTTCAGTAAGTATCAGTTACAAAAAACAGGAGATAGGTATCCTCCGTGCCATCGGTTCAAGATCCAACGACGTTTTCAGAATCTTCTTCTCAGAAAGCTTTATAATAGCTATGATAGAATTTGTGCTGACTTCCGTACTCTGCCTCGCAGCAGTAATTGTCATAAACCATATTATCAGAAATGAGACCGGTATACTCATTACAATGCTTCATTTCGGCATAAGACAGATACTTCTTACATTCGTGATAAGCATCGCAGTCTCAGCGCTTGCAAGCTTCTTCCCGGTAAGAAAAACTGCAGCCAAGAAGCCGATAGATGCGATCAGAGGAAGATAAAAACTAAAATCTGACCAAAATGATTTAAGATCATTTTAAGGAAACACTGATTAACTCGGAAATCCGGCTTTGCCGGATTTCCGGAAGTGGGATTTGCGGGGCTTCGCCCCGGACCCCACGCTGATTTATGAATAAATCAGCGTTTCCTTAATAACGCCGCATTCTCTTCACACAAAATGATGAGGATGCGGCGCTTTGTATGCTTATAAAGAGATTTTACCAAGTATTGCTCCGTTATTTGTCACAAAAAAGCCACAAAGAAATTTCGTTTTTTTAAGAATCAATTAAGAAATGTATAATAGAATATAAATATCATATAAAATTCTGCAGCCGTTCCGGTTCCCCTGTTTGAAGCGGCAGCAGTAAAAATCCCCGACACGAAGGAGTAAGCGAACATGAGAAACAGGAAGTTTTTATCATCTGCTCTGGCAGGAGCGATCATTCTTAGTTCAGTAATGACTGCAGGTTTTTCTGTATCTGCAGCCGAAGCAGCTACAGGAGATGTAACAGGAGACGGCGTTTTCAATACTGCTGATATTGTTGCACTTCAGAGCTGGTTTGTAACAGGCAAGGAACTTAAGGACTGGAATGCAGGCGATTTTTCCGGAGACGGCAAGATCAGTATCATCGATTTCATCCTTATGAAAAACAGGCTTTCAGGCGGTTCAGCGTCTTCAGAACCTGCAGGAAAGACTGACGGCGAAGGAGTAAACGTAGTATTTGACGGTGCATCAGTATCACTTACTGACGCAGACGGCAACAAGGTAACATCAAGTCCGGCTCTGACAGTAAGCGGAGCGACTGTAACAGTTAAGCAGCCTGGTGAATACTCATTCTCAGGTAAATCTGATGCAGGTCAGATCGTAGTTGACGTTGACAAGACTACTTATCCGGAAGGCAAGGTAACACTTAACTTTAACGGACTTACACTTTCAAACAGCACTTCTGCACCGGTCTATGTTGCAGCGGTTGCTGACGAGTGCGTTATTTCAGCAAAGAAGGGTACGGAAAACGTTATTTCAGACGGTACTTCCCATACCGACACATACGAGAATGACGGCAAGGTAAGTGAAATCAAGGCTGCCATCTTCTCACGCGATGATCTGAAGTTCAAGGGCAAGGGCAAGCTCACTGTAAACGGAAATACAGCTGACGGTATCGTTACTACAAACGATCTCAAGCTCTTTAACGGTACAATTGAAGTAAATGCCAAGGATGACGGTATCAGAGGCAAGGATTCAGTTAAGATCGGCGATGCTGACGCTGAAGCTTATGATGATCTCAGCGTAACAGTAAAGACTACTGACGGTGACGGTATCAGAGCTACAAATACAAAGGATGAAAACAAGGGCTTTATCGAGATCAACGGCGGTAAGGTAAACGTGGAAGCACATTCTGACGGTATTCAGGCAGTAAGAGCAGTCACTGTAAACGGCGGTGACATAACCATAAAGACTTATGTAGGATCAGAGTATAAATCATCCGGTCAGCAGGCTCAGCCGGGCGGACAGCAGGGACCTGGTCAGGGCTGGAACTGGGGAAATGCTATGGCTGGTGAAGACCAGCAGCCGGCAGCTCAGGACTGGAGCAGCATGGACTGGAGCAGTTTCGACTGGAGCAGTTTCACACCGCCTGCACAGGACGGTCAGAATGGCGGCCAGAACGGCGGTCAGAACGGATTTGTAATGCCTGGACAGAATGATCCGAACGGCGGCGGACAGCAGGGTGGCTGGACAATGCCTGGTCAGGACGGTCAGGGTCAGCAGCAAGGCGGCTGGGGAGGATTCCCTGGCGGCTTCAGCTGGGACGACAGCGGCCACGACCTCGGACTCGAATTCAGTGCCAAGGGTATAAAGGCAGGTAACGGTGAAGCTCAGATCGGCGGATCAATAACAATAAACGGCGGTACAATAAACATCAATTCAACAGATGACAGCATTCACTGCAGTGATATACTCGAGATCAAAGGCGGCGACATTACAGTAATAACAGCAGATGACGCTGTTCACTGTGACAGCATTCTTAACGTCAGCGGCGGTAAGATAACTGTAAAGGACGGCTATGAAGGCCTTGAAGCTATGAAGGTACATATCACGGACGGTGATATCAATATCCACGCATTTGACGATGCTGTAAATGCCGGCGAAAAGGGCGTAAAGACACCTTTCGTAGCTAATGAGAACTGCTTTATCAAGATAGACGGCGGTACTATCCATGCGTATGTTACAAATACAGCAGAAGGCGACTGCATCGACTCAAACGGTCACATGTACTTCAACGGAGGCAAGGTATATGC
>JAGDDO010000238.1 GCA_017848205.1 Oscillospiraceae bacterium
GTGTTAATGTCGTCACTTCCCAGAGCTGCGCTTATCTCACCCGCTGTTTCAGCCGCAGAAAGCCTTATGGCATCGGCAAATATGAGCAGGACATTGCTTGCAAGCAGCTCGTTTCTTACGTCCTTTACCTCATCGCCGGACTTCTCGTTTACAAGGTTCTCCACAAAGCCTCCCTTGTAGTCGATAAAGCTCACTCCGCAAAGGGGTTCTGTAGTACTGTATGTGTCGTCGAAAAGATTAAGCATGTACTTTTTCGTGTTCTCGGTGCTGACTGACGTGAAATTCCTGTTGTTTCTTATGGAATAACGCCTTACGTCACCTATGCTGGTCTCGGCCATGTTCTCCGCCATAAAGGGAAGTATCTTGAAAAGATGGCTTCTGTCATCGTTGCGGCTGTCCTTTACCTCTATGTTTCCTGAAATGAAGGTATCACATATACCCGACAGAAAGGCAGTTTTGCCGGATCCGCTCACACCTATCATTGAAATTTTTATATCCTGCATACATCCTCCGCCTCAAATCTGTATTTTACATCCGGTGGTACGTCCTTCATGTTACGTATTCTCGGATATCGTTTCTTTCTCATCTCCGTAAGCATCTTCTGAACTGCACGGGCATTTCCCGTTTTGTCAGTTCTGTTCAGGTACAGTTCCTCCATCTGTTTTCTCACAAGTTCAAGTGCCTCGTCAGAACAGGTGTCCTTTGAATCCCTGCACATTTTAAGGAAGATCTCTGTTAGCTGTTCCGGTGTGTAGTCCTTGAAATCGTAGCGTGTACAGCGCGACAGTATACCGGCATTCGCCGAGATAAAATCCTCGTACTCACTGCTGTAGACTATGAAGACCACATTGAAGTTCTTACGTTCATCCACCATGCGGTTCATCATGGAATTAAGTGCTGCATGGCCGTAGTTTTTGTCCTTTGAAAGCTGATAGGCTTCCTCCACCACGAGTACGGTATTGTTCTGAGCCGCCTCGTCCATTTTTTCATTTATAAGTTTCTGCGAATCGCCCACATGAGTTCCGATAAGTGATGAAGCATCCACAATTACCGGATTTTTTCCGCCGAGTATTCCTGTGGCATAGTAAAGTCCCGCTAAAAGCTTTGCGGCAGTTGATTTTCCCGTTCCCGGATTTCCTACCCATATCATGTGTTCCGGTCCCGGATATTCTATGCCCTTTTCGCGGCACTCGTCGTAAAGGCTGCACTGGTCATCAAACATCTGTACCAGAAAATCAAGACCGATGTATTTTTTCAGATCGCTGTAGGCTTCCTCGCGTGTGGAAGCCCCGAAGCCGTCAAACAGATGCACTGAATCACCGAAATCTGATTTTTCGATCACCGGCTCAGCTTCCTTTGCACGCATCTGCGCAGTGCCGATGACTGATTTTGCAAGCGTAACTATGTCGCGGGCATTGCCGAAAGTCTTTCTGTCACGTTCCCTGTAAAGATTTACAAAATAACGGGAAAGCTCCTCATCCACTTCCGGTGAAAGTGTAAGTCTGTTTCTGCATATGTAGTCCCTGAATATCTTTTCAAGAACATCAGGTTTGTAGTCGTCGATGGTGATGATGTTCTTCATGCTGAACCTTGAAGGAAGGCCTTCGTTCATCTTAAAGAAATCAGCCATTTTTGAGCTGTAGCCGGCAACGACAACGCAGAAATGATACTTCGGATCAGTCATTGCAGCCACAAGAGTGTTGATGACTTCCGCACAGTAGTTTTCACCGCCGGATGATGAACCGTCGCTTAAATTAACAAGCGAATACACCTCATCGATAAAGAGCACACCGCCCTGGGCACGCTCGATGGCATTTACCGTGTTGATGGCAGATGCACCGAGATACTGACCTACAAGAGTATCCCTTGAAGCACAGACAGTATGTCCCGAACTAAGGATTCCGTGCTTGTACAGAATACGTCCTATAAGTCTTGCTATTTCGGTCTTGCCCACACCCGGATTGCCCTCGATAACGAAATTCGGTATTTTATAGTTTACGTTATGTTCTCCGCGGCTTTCGACTCTTTCGAGAGTGAAAACGCCCTCTTTTTTCTCTGCAGCATCGGAGTTATTGTATTTTAAAAAGTTTTCGTATTCATCAATGTTTCGTTTTATAATGTCGCATGCATTTGCCCACCCCTGATTTCTCCTGCTTTCAAGCACTTCTTCAGGATCTTCCGGAGAATATCTTACGTCCTTTTCCGCATAAATACGATTTACTGTGTCGACAGAAAACGGTATTCTGCTTCCTTCCGCGTCACGTAAAAATGTTTCCATCCGGTCACGGAAAGTGTTGAGTCCGCTCTCTGATTCACGGCAGTAAAACTGCATGGTATTTACTATTCTGTTTATGTTCTCCTCATCCCAGTCAAAGGTTATCTTTTTGATACCCTTTCCCGTGTCAATGCCGCGCACCGCCCAGTAAAACAGAAGGTCACGCATTTCGTCACTGCCGGGATGTCTGACTATAAGGCAGTTGTCCGTATTGAACCGGCGTTTTCCCTCATGGTCTTCGGCAATGAACAGCGAGGAAAGTGAAAGCTCACTGCTGCTCTGAAGCATCTGTCCGATTTCCTTTGTACCAAGTCCCTTCGACAGGAAAATGCATATGTTCCTGTTGTCTGCGGGCATGGACTTCCAGCTTTCAAAAAGGCGGTTGTAGTTTCTGCGGCTTACCGAATCGGTACGGTTCACAAAGTCGTCAAAGCTTGTGAAAACTATAACTGTACGCCTGTTCCGGTTATTAATGAGTGCCTCGGCCTTGTGGATAAAGTCAGCATCGCTTTCCATAGGATAACGCATACGCACATCTTTTTTTGCTTCTTCCTTTTTCTTCGGCGCCGAAGGAGTCTTTTCCTTTATCCCGAAAACATTGAAAATGTCGTCTTCATCTTCACTTTCTTCCAAAGCTTCAGTTTCCGGTTTGTTTTCAATGCACACCGCATAGTTTTCAGCACTTTCCCTGTCGTGAAAATAGATACCGGAACCGCTTCCTGAATAGAACAGGACACATTCGTAGCCCACTTTTTTCAGATATCCGCACAGATATTCCTCAAAACTCATTATCTGCAGATCAGGTGTGCAGA
>JAGDDO010000239.1 GCA_017848205.1 Oscillospiraceae bacterium
TCGAGAATTTCAGCAGGTGTCGGAATGTTACCGCCGTTTCTGCCGAAGAATTCTACAGGAATTCTGCAATTGAGAGCAAGACGGATGTCGTCAACCATCTGACCCTTTGACATTTCAACGCTTAATACTTTCTTTGCGTTCTTACATGCTTCGTTGATCTCTTCAACAGGGAAAGGCCAGAGTGTCTTTGGTCTGAAAAGACCAGCCTTGATGCCTTTTTCTCTTGCCTGATTTACAGCAGACTTTGCAACACGTGCTGTTGTACCGAAAGCAGTGATAACGAGGTCAGCATCTTCGCACTTGTAGATCTCAGCGTCGTGGATGTTCTTCTTTATTGTTTCATATCTTTCGTATCTTGCGTCAACTGAAGCTTCGAGTTCATCAGGCTGGAGGAAGAGTGAGTTGATGATGTTGTGCTTTCTTCCGCCCTTGTGGCCGCATGCAGCCCATTCCTTTGGTTCGAGCTTAGGAGCTTCGTCGGAGAATGTAACAGGTTCCATCATCTGACCGATAAAGCCGTCTGTGAGGATCATTACAGGCATACGGTATCTGTCAGCTTCCTCGAATGCTCTTATTGTCATGTCAACTGTTTCCTGAACAGATGCAGGAGCGAAAACAATGAGCTGGAAGTCGCCGTGACCGAGAGCCTTTGTAGCCTGCCAGTAGTCTGACTGTGAAGGCTGGATGCTTCCGAGACCCGGTCCGCCGCGCTGTACGTTTACGATAACAGCAGGAAGGTCTGAACCAGCGAGGTATGAAACACCTTCACTCTTGAGTGAGATTCCCGGTGAAGAGCTTGATGTCATTGTTCTGACACCTGCTGAGCTTGCTCCGAGTACCATGTTTACAGCAGCAAGTTCACTTTCAGCCTGGAGAAATGTGATGTTTCTCTTCTTCATGTTTTTTGCAAGATATGCAGCAACCTCAGTCTGAGGTGTTATAGGATATGCGAAGAAGCATTTGCAGCCTGCACGGATAGCAGCCTCAGCAAGAGCTTCGTTGCCTTTCATAAGAACTCTTTCCATTATTATTCTCCTTTTTCAACTTTTATAACGCAGTCAGGGCACATCATTGCACACAGTGCGCAGGAAATACATTTAGAATTGTCAGTACATTCTGCAGGATAGTATCCCTTCTGGTTATGCTTTTCCTCAGAGAGTCTGATTATCTTTTTCGGACATGCTTCAACGCAGAGTCCGCAGCCTTTACATCTTTCGAAGTTTATGGTTATCATTCTTTTCGCCTCTTTTACTCTTTTAATATTTCTGGTTTATCCTTATATTGCAGGCGGCACAGGGCCGCAGGGATAACAGTGTCAGATCATTCCCAGATGAGTTTTACTTTTCTTTTTACTGTAAAGTCTCCTTCAGACGGAACGAGATTTTCAGGTATGCACCTGAACTTAACAGGAAGTCCGGTAAGTTCCACTATGTCATCAGAGAAGCCGGAGGCGTTCTCAACGATGGCAGCTGTAGTTTCTGCTCCGAGATTAGGGTTGTTTACAAGTCCGGTGACTTTCATACGGCAGGCCATTTCTATTTCGTGCATCAGGGTAACGGTTTCCTCAGCCGAAACCTCTGTTGTACGGTACATGTTGTATACGTACAGTATATCGTAGTCGCCTGCGTACTTTTCGATGACATGCTGATATCTGCCGAGAGCGAATGCTCCGGCATCTGAACCGCCTACGTCGATAACTGTGTGATCGTGAGAGCGGATGATACGTTCAATGTCAAAGTTGAGCACAGGAAGATCAAGATTTGAATTTGCAAAATCAGGTGTGATCACATCGATGCCGTTTTCAGTAAGCTCATCTCTGAAGTCAGCAGTCCTGAAATACGGATTGACTGTATCGATGTCAACGATCGCGGTCGTTCCGTTTTCCTTCATTGCATATGCGAGATTTACAGCAAGGTTTGTCTTGCCTGATCCGTATTCGCCTGTGATGATCGTAATCTTTTTAAACTGCATTCGAAATATCCTTTACACTAATTCTGGCGGATTATGCTTCTTCTGCAGGCGCGTTTTTCCTCGTCCTGACAAAAAATATGTCATATTCCCCGTGAAGGGAATATAACATGAAAGCAAATGTTTGAATTAACATTTCTATTATATCACTTTTCTGATATTCAGTCAATGCTTTTTGAAAAACAAATAGTTGATATGGCAAACATCCGCCCTGCATATATGACTTTTATATATGCAGGGCGTGTAAATCTTTTTATGGTATTGTCGCGGCTTCGTGATGATTTTTATGAAACCCATGTGTTTTACGTTAGTTACCGTGTTATACGTATACCGGTGATCGCACACTGGTCTCCGGTCAGCGCTGTGTAAACGACAGGAAGCTTATCTTCAAATGTCGTTACCGAGCGTATCGAAAGACCGCAGTATTCCGTCTCGATGGTGATCTTTCCTTTTTCTGTGCGGTACGTAAGTTCACAGTCGAGCCCTGATCTGTTCTTTGCTTTCCAGTCGTTCCAGTCAGTAAAAGAGTTCAGCTTTGAAACAGAAACCTGATTTTCTGCGAGTTCATCTTCCTCCCATCCTTCACCGTCCAGACGAAGAACGGTCAGCTCGCGGTAATTATCACCACCCAGTCTGCCGTCATCTGAAGTGTACAGTACGGCAAACGGACAGTGCCACACAAGTCTTGCAGTCGGAAGGCTCATGGTATGAAAGGCGATCTTCATACCGTCTGTTACTTTTACCCCCTCTGAAGAAGCAGTGCGCCATCCGTCTGTCTGAACGTTCGGAATATCTCCGGCAGGAACATTGATGTAGCTTATCTCTTCAGATATACGCGGAATATAACCTTCCCCGATCTCTTCATCAGTTTTGCTTACGTCAATATCCGTTATTGTGCAGTGCTCACCTGTTATTGATATATATGCGAATCTTGCACTGTCTGTAAGAGCGATAATGATCTCATGTGATCTGAAACCGTCTGTCATGCGGATAAGGGCGTGATCCCTGAAACGTACTGCATCGAGTTCGATCGTAACTTCACCGTTTATGAATGCCTTTTCCTCTTCGGATGAGGATGCTATATCTGCAGATTCAGTCTTTACGTTACGTGCTTCGGTCAGTTCTGTGACTCCGTCAGCATGTACAGTCGCATATTCGAAATAAAGAAGGTCACGGCGTTTCTTTTCATCCTCGTGAATATGTGCGTCAAGTGAATCAAAAATGATGAATGAAGGTATGTAATTGTTTTTTCTGTAGCCGTCATTCATTTTTGTTTTAAGACTGATATGAGTAAACGTATTTGTGAGTAATATTCCGGCTGATGATGATGAACGGTAGCTGCTGCATACAACTGAAGTATCGGCTTCAATTTCATACGGGTCTTCGCGTTCTTTCATCTGGTATTCCGAGTCAAGGTCGATGAAATGTATCATGATCTTTGCGTATACCGGATCAAACTGCGTGCCGATTCCCTTTACAAATTCTTCACGTACTATCTGCTGCGGTATAGGATCGCGGTAGCTTCGCTTTGAGGTCATCGCATCGTAAGCGTCAGCAACGGCGATTATTCTTGCGAGATCAGGAATATCTTCGCCTTTAAGACCTTCCGGATAACCGTTTCCGTCATATCTTTCGTGATGATAATTTGCACCTATTGAAAGATAAGGTGACTGACTGATGCTTGAGAGGATCTGTTTTCCTATTACCGGATGGGTTTTGATTATAGCATATTCCTCGTCAGTCAGTTTTCCGTCCTTGTTTATTATACTGTCCTGAATGCCAATTTTACCGACATCATGAAGCAGGGCGGCAAAATAGATATCCTCACATTCTTTTTCTGTTTTTCCGGCATAATGAGCGATCTTTTCAGAATATTTAGCTACACGGCGTGAATGGCCGTGTGTGTATTTATCCTTGGCGTCGATGGCATTTGCAAGTGCAGTGGCAGTCTGTTCAAAAAGGAGCTTCATGTTTCTGCGTTCTTCGCGTTCGTGTTCTATTTCACGCATTCTGGCCTGTTCAAGAATGTCATTTGTGTCGATAAGTGACATTATGTATGTGATCATGGCCATTCCGACAAGTGACATGTTTGTTAAAGATATGCCGTACATGAAGGCCTGAAGAATGGAAGCGGCAGTCGGAACAATCGAAAAAAGCAGGAGAGAAAGTCCGAGAAATCTTCCGAGACGCCTGTAGTTTTCGATTATGACGGACAGATCGACGAGCAGTATGCTCAGCGGAAAGATATATGAAACTATAAATCCGTATGATCTCTGATAACAGTTCAGTTCATCGAAAGTATAATAAAATCCTGTGAACTGCGAAACGATAAGAACTGCAAATCCGATAACGGCGATTAAGCAGGAAAGCTGCAGCCGTTTCGGCGGTTTGTCATATTTGTCCGCACTGACCACAATATCGATGAGATAGAGGGTGAAGATAAGCGGGATCACAATGGTGAACAGAAATACTGCAAAATTGCTTATTCTGACCATCCAGAATCCGACAGTTTTCGTGTTGCCGCGATAGAAATACGCAAACCGGTCAAATACAAGGAGAAACATGGAAAAAAGTTCAAGCAGGAACATTATCCATTTTCTTCGCCTTGAAAGTGCTTTGTTTATAAGAACGAAAAATGCCAGTACTCCGCATATACTGCTGAGGACGAGCATTATATTCATCTGATAGTCTTTGATCAAATCTATAATTATCCCCATATTAAATCCTCTGTAATCCGGTATTACAGCGAACGCAAAAAGACTTTGTGTCTGCTGTAAATTATACCTTGTATAACATATATAAGTGTATACTATAATTATAGCACTTATCAGCCGTTTTTTCAAGGGAAACGGAGATTTGACGAAGCGAATAAAACAAGGTATAATTGAATTGATAGTTTGACCGTAGTAAGGATCTGACTTGATCAGTATCTCTTTTTATGCCTCCCTGAGTGTGACGGAAAGGAATAAAAAAATTATGAGTATAAAAAAAATCACTGCTGCTTTTATGTCGTGTGTTCTTGCATACTGTGCTATGGTATCACCGGCGGCTGTATCTGTCGGACACGTCTCCGCTGAGACTTACGCCGGTTCGGAAAATCTGTGCAACAGACAGGATGACAAGGAGGTCCCGTATGACCGTACAGCATGGGTCCAGCCTGAGAGCTGGAACAGTCCGAAAATTGATCCGCGGGATTATGAAGGCTGGATAATGATATTTGCCGATAAGATCGGACTGGATCTGAAAGATGCTCCGGGTAAAGTACAGAGGATATATGTAAGCATTGTCGGTCCGACAGAACAGGTAAGCGTGATGAAGTTTCATTTTTTCTACGATACCAGACTGAAAATAAAGCCTAATTCAAAAGGCGAAGTTGTTACAGCCGGAAAAGCAGTTACTGATTTTAACACAGGTTCGTCACTCGTGAAAGACGGCGAGATCGCATTTTATGCATATTCCGACCAGGATATGATAATAGACAGGGGCAGTCTGTTCACCATAGATTTTATCGTTCCGGAAACTGCAGACTACGGCGAAGTTTACCCTTTCGGTTTTTCGTATGTCGATGACGGTGTAGTGGCTGATACATTTATGAATTCAGCCAGGGATAACGCCGGAAAACTCCAGATGACTTTCGTATTTACCAAGGGACTCTACAACGGATACATTAAAATACACGGTGAAAAAAGAACCAAAGGCGATGTCAACGAAGACCAGACAATAACCATCGCCGATGTCGTAGAACTTGTAAGCATAATACTCGGCTTTGCAGAAAACACATCTCCGGGAGCATCCGACCTGAATAAA
>JAGDDO010000240.1 GCA_017848205.1 Oscillospiraceae bacterium
GGCTCATTTTGCAAAGATACTCAACGACAACAGGGAAAGCGAGAAATTCCCGGTCATCAACAACATACTTCTCCGCTCGATGGCGAAGGCGAAGTACGCACCGGATCCGGTGGGACATTTCGGCCTCGCCCTGGAGGACTACTCACACTTCACGTCCCCTATCAGACGTTATCCGGACCTTGCGATCCACAGGATACTGACCGATCTTGTTTCAGGATCCGACGCTGAATGGCTGACAAAGCGTTACCAGTCATTCGTTACAAACGCATCCGAGCGCTCGACTTCTACGGAAATAACAGCCGTAAAGATAGAACGCGACTGCGAAGCCTGCTACATGGCGGAATACATGAAGGCACATCTCGGCGAGGAATTCGAAGGTATCATTTCATCCGTAACAGACTTCGGTTTCTATGTTGAGCTTGACAATACCGTTGAAGGCCTTGTTCACATCAACACACTTGAAGATGACACCTACGAATACGACGGACTTGTTTCGCTCAAAGGTGAACGCTCCGGAAAGATATTTGCCCTCGGCGACAAGGTAAAAGTTCAGTGCACCGCTTCAAACGTAAACAGCGGAAACATTGATTTCAGCATTGTAAAGGAAGCATAACTAAAGATATCGGAAATACGGCTTCACCGTATTTCCGAATGGAGAGAATGCGGGATTTTCCACGCCCGCTGCGTGGCAGAAACAGATTTCTGAAAAAAGATCTTCTTGACAAATCACCTGTTTCGTAGTATAATTGAATAGTTGACGGATGCTGTCTTAGCTCAGCAGGCAGAGCACTTCCTTGGTAAGGAAGAGGTCGGCGGTTCGAGCCCGCTAGACAGCTCCATCAAAAACCTCCGTACTGACCACGGAGGTTTTTTCATCCTTCCCGCACTGTCCGCGGGAGGGATATTTTTATATGCAGATTCTTTTTGCAGTTCCGCTTCGCCGGAGATGCGTTCTGATCAATGTACCGAATAAAAAAAATTCGCTGTGTGCATCAAACTGCACACAGCGATATTTTTTTATTAAGCGCCTTCGCGTTTAGCTCTTTCAAGCCATGCACCTGCAAGATCAAGTGCCTCATATAATCCGTTCTTTTCGCTCTGTCTTTTTATGGCTTCGATAGGATTGAGTTTATCATCTGTTGACATAAGATAAACCTTGATCTTATCTGCTACCTCAAGCTTCGGAGTCTTCTGTTTAGATAATATCTGAAGCATTGCAACGTAATCGTCTGTCATGCTTCCGTAGTAAAGAACGTCACCGCATCTGACGAGCTGAAGCCCCTTGTAGGTGAAAAATTTGATTTTTTCCTGTGTTGTCTCACTCATTTTATTATTATCCCCCTTTCCTGGTGTGCAAAAAACATACCGCTAACATTATAACATATAAATCCTTCTTATGCAAGTCATAATTTTCCAGTAGTTTTCTGCCGTTCAGGATAATGGTACTTTCTTTTTACCAGATCGTAACGAAATCTGCACTGCCTTCAACAGCAGCGATGTTAGGAAGAAGTGATCTTTCTACAAACGATGAATGGCACTTAAAGCATGTTACACCGTCTTTCTTTATTATCATCCTGTTTCCTTCCGCAGCGTAGAATTCGATAGTCTCATCAGGCTTTCCGTTGTTGTAGGTAAGTCTGAATGAAGCTTTGAGTTCACCGATTCCTTCATCTGAAGTGCATATCTACTCGGCCGGAGCATTGATAACTGCCTGATAGAATGACTTGTAACGCTCGGTGTCAAAGTCCTTTCCGTTAAGCATTACCTTGTATGTGTCAGCATCGTTTCCTGTAAACTCAAACTTTTCAGTTTTGCCTCCGGCTGTTATCTCCATGCTCTTTAAATCATAGATGTATGAGCCGAAAACAAGTGATGAAGTAATGTCGCCTGGCTGCATGGTTACCCACGGAACTGAGCTCTCGCTGAACTTCCAGAGTACGTCTGATCCTTCGTAATAACCTGTATAGCCTGCTTCAGA
>JAGDDO010000241.1 GCA_017848205.1 Oscillospiraceae bacterium
ACAAGATCACAAAGCTTGTTTACGGTGACATCAACGCTGATACAAATATTGACGTTACTGACATGTCACTCTTAAGCCTCTATCTTATCGGTGACCGCAAGCTTACAGGCGACCAGCTCAAGGCTGCTGATACACTTACTGACGGAACAGTAAACCTCACAGACCTTGCAACTTTAAGACAGTATCTTTCAAAGAAGATCGATAAACTCGGACCTGAAAAATGATCGTTAGAATGATCTGTACCGACCTCGACGGGACTCTGCTCCGTTCTGACAAGACCGTGAGCAGATACTCCCTGGAGGTCTTAAAAAAAGCAGCAGACAAAGGTATTCTGACAGTTCCGGTGACCGGAAGACATCTTGGAGGTATACCGAAAGAAATACTTGATCAGGGTGTACGATATGCCATTTTTTCAAACGGAGCAGGGCTTTATGATCTGACTGCCGGAAAAATGCTTAAGGAAGAATGTATTCCTGAAAGAATTATGACAAGGCTTACAGACCTGTTTCCGGAGCTAGATGTTATGTCTGACCTTTTCACAGCTGAAAACGCCTATACTGACCCGCGCTGTCTCGATGTTCTTAATGACGTTGATGCTTCCGATGCTGTTAAAGCTTATATAAGAAGCAGCAGAGTGACAGTTGACAGTATAACGGAGTTTTACACAAACAGAAAACCGAATGTTGAAAAGATCACCGTCAACTTCCGCAAAATAAACGGTCGATTCAAAAACCGTGACACACTGCTTTCCGTACTTGCAGAATACGATAACGACCTGGTCTATGTCACTGGCGGTGCGAACAACATCGAAATAACATCAAGGAAAGCCACAAAGGGCAAATGCATAACCGCTCTTTCCGAAGTGACCGGAATACCGCTTTCAGAGACCGCCGCTCTCGGTGATACCGAAAACGACCTCAGCATTCTGAAAACCGTGGGAATAAGCGTAGCTATGCTCAATGCTGACAGCAATGTAAAAGAACTCTGCCGCTTCATGACCGATCATGACAACGACTCAGACGGTGCAGCAAAGTTTATTGAAAAAATGTTTCTTTAATAAAAAAGCGGATCGTTATCTCATCTTTCTGAGATAACGATCCGTTTTTATTTATGAACACAAATAGTCACTGCGTTCACGATATCATATCCATCTGCGCACTGGTCTGCAGTGCAAAAACTGTCTATTCAATAAACAGATTAATGTCAGTCTCGGTTTTTATACCGTCAACATGTCCTTCATCAGTGTACTGCCACATAACGAACTTGTACGGATATTCAGGACGATCCTTGTACTCCGCAAGCCAGAGGTCATAGTCTGAAATGACTTCGATGTCATAATTGTCGTACTGTTCACGGAGAAGATTAAGAGATGCGTATATTACAGGTCTGTACCCGCCGGCTTCTATCGTTTTGCAGAAGGCAAGTGCACAGTCACAGAGTTCTTTGCCGTGTATCTCATCAGTTCTTGCAGTGTCATGAGTAACCGGTTCCCAGTCAAATGCAACAGGATAGGTAACGTCATAGTCCTTGAGCATTCCAAGTACGAAACGGGCTTCCTCAACAGCTTCAGCTTCATTGATTGCCTGCGAGAAGAAATAAACTCCTGTACCGATACCGGCATTCTGTGCTCCCTGCATGTTCTTCTGGAAATATTCATCGACATTGAGCTTTCCGCTCTCATAGCCTCTGAAACCGACTCTTATCATTGCAAAGTCAATACCGGCTGCCTTTACCTTATTCCAGTCGATCACCTTCTGGGCATAGGAAACATCGATGCCTTTCTTCGCCTTCTTTTCGCCTTCACTGTAGGTGATAAATCCGTTTTCCTTACGGAATCCGTTTTTATCAAGTTTACTGAAAGAAACGTTTATGTTCGGAACGTCAAACGGTCCCGGATCAGGCATTACTGACGGATGTCCTCCTCTGAAAAATAAAAGTCCGGAAATAAAAATTATAATGATACCGGCTGCGGCAATTCCAACGAGCATTATCTTTTTACCGGGTGTGACTGTTTTTCTCATTTTTCCTTCGTTTATCATGACGCTAAAAATGTTCTCCTGACTGATCATTTATTTTTTGAAAGCATTTCATGTTTTATGTGTATGCTGTCAAAAACATCTATAACCCCGTCTCCGTTTATATCCCCTGATTCGCTGATATCATTTTTTTCTGTGCCAAGTATGTGCTTCTTTACGTAAAGGTTATCTTCCGTATCGATAGCACCGTTCCTGTTCACGTCACCGCGTCTTGCTTTGACAGTAACTGAAAAGTCACAGGAAATTCCCATGTACTCGACTGTTATTGTACTTGTTCCGGGCACCATAGTATTTCCGATGCAGCCGTAATCAATAACGTTTTCCTCTCTGCCGTCGCTGTAGCGCGCGGCCACGCTCATTCCGCGGCTGTCAAAGAGTTCTCCTGCAAGGTACTCGGTCTTCTGAGGAAGACTTTTTATAAGCAGTTCCTCAGGCGGTTCGTCAGAACCGAGCTTCTTTGCATAGTTCAGAACGCACCAGCCCGGCTTTCCGTTAAATTCGGTCCTGCCCCAGGTGTATTCGTCGTCTTTGTATATCTCATAGACTGTTATCACAACCTCATACGGAACTACATCAAGAATATCGTAATTTGTTCCGTGATTGTAGCGACGTCTTACGCCTGAGGTGGAATTAATGCTGTACTGGTCGAATTTCTGCTCGTCAGAAACCACCGTAGTCTCAACTTCACCGCTTATGTGTTCTGCATAGTCAAGAACACACCAGCCGGACATTCCGCCGTATTCGGTCTTTCCCCACAGAAATCCGCCGCTTTCCTTTTTCTCCCCGAC
>JAGDDO010000022.1 GCA_017848205.1 Oscillospiraceae bacterium
CTATTTCAAGCCATTCAGGGTCGAGGCCTGTTTCCATCAGTTTTTCCTGAATAAACTGCTTTACGTCCTTCTGGTAGAAGTCCTCGGATGTAAGGTTTATGGACATTACTATAGGAGGAAGTCCCATGCTCTGCCACATCTTGTTCTGACGGCACGCCTCATCCATTACGAATTCGCCTATTCTGGTGATAAGGTGTGAGTTCTCAGCTATCGGCACAAAGTACTTCGGTGCAATAACTGTACCGTCCGGCTTGATCCATCTGATAAGAGCCTCCACGCCCATGACCTTTTTTGTTTTGATAGAGATCTTAGGCGGATAGTAAAGTGCAAGCTCGCCTGAATCGATCGACTCGGCAAGTGATCTTTCAAGAGCCGCGGTATTGAGTATGCTGTCGTGCACTCTTGTGTCGAACATTACAAGTGAGCGCTTCTTGTCACCTGTTGAAAGTGCAAATTCCGCTCTTTCGAATACGGTTATAAAGTCCTCGCCGTCAGCAGGCATTCTTGAATAACCGGCCGAGCACGAAATATTCTGCTTGAAGTCGTGTTCTCTGCCGATGTTTGCGATCTCCTCCTGAATCTCCTGTGCGAGCACGATAGGAGCATTCGGATCGCCGTAATCCTGGACGATAAGTGCGAAATTGTCGCCTCCGACACGGGCAGCGAAACCGCTTTTGCCCTTCTTTTTATATAGTATATCGGAAAATTCCTTGAGCATCTGATTGCCCTTGGAATAACCGCAGGTGTCGTTTATAATGTGGAAATTGTCAATGTCAAAAACTATTACCCAGTATGAGAGTTCAAGGATCTTGCAGCATTCGTAGATCTCGGCGCCGTTGATAACGAGCTTGTTTCTGTTGTAAATGCCGGTTATCTCATCGATGTAAGCCATTCTTTCGATAAGATAATCCTTTTCCTTGTCCTTTGATATGTCGATAATGGCACCGCCTATTACCGGCATGCCGTACTGGCCGTTCGGTGAATTCCTGTAACGGAACGCGTACCATCTGTACTTGCCGTCATAGGAACGGATCCTGAGATCCATACTGTTGGAATGATCGATGCGGAGCGTATTTGAACGTGCTGACTTTAAATACGACTCGAACATCATACGGTCGTCCTTGTGAATGAGATCGATAAAGGCATCGATCCTTATTGACTCGGTTCGGATACCGAGCATATCCATAAGTTCTTTTGAAATGGTAAAATACTCATCGCAGTGTTCATTGAGGATGATACCGATCTCGGAAAGATTCATTGCAAGTGAATAGTGCTTTTCCTTGGCAGCGAGAAGATTGTTCGTCTTGTTGAGCTGCTGTCGGATGACCTTGTTCTCGGTGATGTCAAAACCGATAGAAATTATCATTCTGTCCGTATCATCGTTTCCGAAGATAAGAACTGAACTTGACCAGCTTACATACAGGGTTCCGTACCTTGATTCAAGCGGGAATTCCTTGACGCCGGAGAGCATCATTCCGCTCTTGCCGTAATTGACGAATCCCTGCGGGAAAAGTATCGGAAGTATGTCCTGACTCTGCCATTCAAGGACCTCAGGTTTGAGCATTTCCTTGAGTTTGTTGTTCATAAGGAACATGTTTCCGTCTTCGGACCATATTACAACATATGAATTGATGGCATTCATAAGTGATACTATTCGTTTTTTGTTCAGGTTGGTCTCATCGTTTCTCTGAACATTGAGCCTGTGCCGGCTGTAAAGAATAGCGGCAGCAGTAAATAATGTATATAAAAGTAAAATAAACTTGGCACTTTTCTCATTCAGAAATGAAAGAGCAACAAGAAGTGCTGATATCAGAAGGTACAGGACCTCAAAAAACATAATTTCCAAGTTGTGATCATTCTCCCTGATGCGCCGGACCGTACAGTACGGTCACGCACTTATTTTGTATACTACTGTGTTAATTATACCAAAAAACGATCCTCATTGTCAATGAAATCATGTATATTTCAATACTTTTTTATTGTTTTTCTCAGAAGATATTTCAAATCTTTTTTTATCGCATTTTTCAGCAGATTTCACACTCTATTCACATTTATGAGGTATCATATAAGAACAGAGACGGCAGGATCTTAGGGAAACACTGATCAAACCGGAAATCCGTGCTGATTAGTGAATAAATCAGCGTTTCCTTAGCATCCGGATCATACAGGAGGTATAAAAATGGGCCGAATACTTGTAGTAGACGACGAGTCAAACATCAGAAATGTAGTAAAGGAATACGCTGAATTTGAAGGATATGAGGTCGCAGAGGCAGAAGACGGCATGCAGGCCATTGAAGCTGTAAAAAACAACGACTTCGATATTATAGTCATGGACGTAATGATGCCTAAGCTTGACGGCTATTCTGCCTGCAAGGAGATCAAAAAGATAAAAAACATCCCTGTAATAATGCTTTCAGCCAGAGGCGAGGAATATGACAAGCTTTTCGGTTTCGAGATAGGCGTTGACGATTACGTTGTAAAGCCGTTCTCACCGAAGGAACTTATGGCAAGAATAAAGGTAGTAATGAAGAGAAACGCATCTCCTGCCGGACAGGCTTCCGAAAAGCTCAAGTTTGAAGGACTGGAAATAGATATGGCCGGCCGCGAGGTCTATGTAAACGGTCAGAAAACTTCCATGACACCAAAGGAATACGATCTTCTTTTCTTCCTTGTCAAGAACAGAAACCTTGCAATGTCACGTGACAAACTTCTGGAAAGTGTATGGGGATATGACTTCTTCGGGGATGACAGAACAGTTGATACACACATCAAAATGCTCCGTAACAGCCTCGGCGAGTACAGAAAATTCATAATCACTCTCCGCGGAATGGGGTATAAGTTTGAAGCTGAATAAATTCAGGATCAGAGAAGAAAAGAAGCCCGGAAAAGGATTCCGTATCCGCTACCACATACTGATGAGCTATCTTTTTCTCGTCGGTCTGTCGCTGGCACTTCTGTGGGGCACACAGATCCTTTTCCTTAACAGATTCTATGAAAATGAACGTATCGGAATAGCCGAAAAGACGGCCGATACAATGTCGGAATATTTCTGTGAGTACGACGAGATAACCGAGGAAAACCTGGTCGAGCTGACGGAAAAATATGACGATCTCGCTTCTGACAACGAGCTTTCCTACATGCTTGTGGACCGCAACTACAGAATAGTATATGAAAACAACAAGGGAATGGCACATCAGTTCTCAAGAAATGAAATTGATTTTCTGCAGACGAATGCCAATCTTAAAGGCGGAAAATATACCACGAGTGCTGAGGGCACTGCCCAGGACACGAAAGTCGTCATAATATGCTGCGTACTGAAAAACGAGAAATCGAACCAGGGCTGCTACCTTATAGTAAACACGCTGATAACACCGGTCAAGACCACTATTTCAATGCTGAGGAAGACCACCTATCTCGTTACAGTCCTGATGATACTTATTTCAGTGATAGCGGCTCTTATAATGTCGAAATCGCTTGCAAAACCTATACAGAACATAACGGAATCGGCAAATAATCTTGCAAAGGGCGAATACAAAACTGAGTTTGAGGGCGGACGGTTCGCTGAAACGAGACAGCTGGCAAAGACACTTAACTACGCATCCTCCGAGATTTCAAAGATCGACGAGCTCCAGCGCGATCTTATTGCCAACGTTTCTCACGACTTAAGAACCCCTCTTACAATGATAAAAGCCTACGCGGAAATGATACGCGATCTTTCCGGCGACCGCAAGGAAAAGCGCGAGGAACATCTCGGCATAATAATAAAGGAAACAGACCGTCTTGCTCAGCTTGTAAATGATATTCTCGACCTTTCAAAGCTTGAAAACGGCAGACAGCCTCTTGACATTTCAACTTTTGATATAAGCGCCAAGCTTCATGACATTATGGAGCGCTACAAGGAATTTTCCGAAGCAAACGGCTATACCATAAATTACACTGATAATCCGCCGGTACTTGTACAGTGCGACACGGGCAAGATAGAACAGGTCATCTACAATCTTGTGAACAACGCGATCAACTACACCGGCGAAGACAAACAGATCTTTGTCACCATGGAAACTGAAGAGGACTTTGTGAAGATCTCGATAAGAGATACCGGCAAGGGAATTTCAGAAGAAAACATCCACCAGATATTCGAAAAATACTACCGTGCGGAAAAAACAAAACGTGAGGTCGTGGGAACCGGACTCGGACTTTCAATAGTACGTGCCGTACTTAAAGCGCATAATTTTCCGTTCGGTGTTCAGAGTACACCGGGTGCGGGAACTACATTCTGGTTCAAGATCAAGCGTGACAAGGAGTCCATTTGCATCTAAACCGACATTTTGCACAAATACAGGCGGCATTTTTGCCGCCTGTTGTTTTTAATCAACAACATCAAATAACTTAATAGCTTTTCTACGTTATCACAAAACTTTCACAAAACTATCATATTCTGTACACATACGCTGATTATAATATAACCATACTCGATGAGGGAAAACAAAACAAACTCCCATAAGTCAGATAACAATTTCGGAAAGTCGGGTATATGAATAACGGTATTTTACGTTTACCCCAACGTAGAATATAAATCCCCAATAATCCCTATATCATAACCAGAAACACTCCTTACTTTGTAAGGGGTGTTTTTGGTTAACTATGATTTTTTTAATACACGTTCCGTCTGAAAGCATATGATCTTAAGCGCCGGTCTCAATCAATCCACCGAAACATTTATTAAGCATTCAGATATGTTCATTCCCCTGTTTTGACCGCAAAATATTTTTTTATTCAAAAGTCTTGTAACTCACAATATAAAATGTTATAATTATAGAAGTCGGTTTTACGCGGCAGAATTTTATAGTAAACGAAAATGGTTTTTAAGAAAACTATAACGTAACTCCGGCACAGAACAACAGAACAGAATCGAAGGAGGAATACTATTTGCCTGAAAATAGAAAAAGCCGTTCGCTGATAAAAACGGTCATGTCATTTATCAGTATCGGTTACGCTGGTCTGATGGGTTTTCTGGCATTTGCTTCACTTTACTACGATATGCAGATCGTCAGCAAACCGGCGTTCATTGCTCTTGAAATAATACTTGCCGTTGTATTCGGCGGAGCGATGATATATACAAGAAAACAGATCATTACTTCAATAGCCAG
>JAGDDO010000242.1 GCA_017848205.1 Oscillospiraceae bacterium
AAAAGCGGTTACAATTACAGCTGCAGTTTTATCATTGATATGTGTTTATAACGGCGATGTTCAGTCGATTTCGTGTGTGACGGCACCGACCAGTGAGATCACAGAGTGCGTCTATATTCCGGATGAAGTCACTGAAGATGGTTCGAATGGTCTGGAATACCGGACACTTCCGTATTTTAAGGATGAATATGAAGGACAGGAAATAGCTGAGTTCACTTGTGATCCTGATTCCAGCATAGTTCATCTTTTAGGTGACTGACGATTATGTAAAAATAAGTACAGCCGCAGATGATTTAAATGGTAACATCTGCGGTTGTTTTTAAGTCTGAACAGTTTAAAGGAGATTTATGAACGTATATGAGAGCATTATGAATGGTCTAAGTGAAGCTTTATCTTATGAAAACGGTGGAGAAACACTGTTAGTGGAGAGGATAGAAATAGATAAATATTCAGTACTACGAGATTATTTCGGTCACAGCGAATTCCGTAACGGGCAGGAGGAGCTGATCGATAGTATTTTAAACGGCAGAGATGTACTTGGTATTATGCCTACCGGAGCCGGAAAATCGATTTGTTATCAGGTACCGGCTGTTTTGTTTGAAGGGGTGACTATAGTCATATCTCCATTGATCTCGCTTATGAAGGATCAGGTGAGTGCGCTTGTTTCTTCGGGGGTAGGAGCGGCGTGTATAAACAGTACACTTACAAGAGAAGAATATAATGACACGATCGAACGTGCGCTGGCTGGAGAATATAAGCTTATTTATGTTGCGCCTGAACGTATCGATACTGCCGAGATGAACAGAATAGCTTCATCTCTCAATATTTCCATGGTAACGATCGATGAAGCACATTGCGTATCTCACTGGGGGCAGGATTTCAGACCGAGTTATCTGCATATTCCGGAATTTATAGAGAAACTTCCGAAGCGTCCTGTGGTCAGTGCGTTTACAGCAACAGCGACTGACACGGTAAAGGAAGATATGATCCGGCTGCTTGATCTTAATGATCCGTTCTCACTGACTACCGGATTTGACAGACCGAATCTTTATTTTTCAGTGATAAAATCTTCGGACAAATATGAAGATCTCCGCAGACTGCTTGACGGATATGAAAACAAAAGCGGAATAGTTTACTGTATTTCGCGAAAGAATGTTGAGGAGATATGCAGGAAGCTGAATGCAGACGGATATTCCGCAACAAGATATCATGCCGGACTTTCTGATACGGAAAGAGCAGCGAATCAGGATGATTTTATCTTTGACAGGAAACAGATAATGGTTGCTACCAACGCATTCGGAATGGGTATTGACAAATCGGATGTGTCTTTTGTAATACACTATAATATGCCGAAAAACATTGAGAGTTATTATCAGGAAGCCGGACGTGCAGGCCGTGACGGAAGTCCGGCTCAGTGTGTGCTGCTGTATTCTCCTCAGGATGTCCGTATCAACAGCTTTATGATCGACAAGAGCTTCGAGGAAAACTCCGAACTTTCCGATGAGGATAAAAGGATAGTACTTGAACGCGACAGACAGCGCCTTAAGGAGATGACGTTCTATTCGACTACCGCAGGGTGTCTGCGTGAATTCATGCTCCGATATTTCGGTGAGAAACCGTCGTCGTACTGCGGTAACTGTTCATGCTGTGTCACCGGATTCGAGGAAGCGGATATAACCGTGGATGCACAGAAGATCGTTTCCTGCGTTTTCAGGATAAAGCAGAAGGGAAGATATTTCGGCAAGAGTATGGTCGTTGATATTCTCAGGGGAAGCACAAATGCGAAACTGATCTCGATGGGATTTAACGAGCTTACGACCTATGGTATCATGAAAGATGTTCCTGCAAAGATAATACGAAGTGAAATGGATCATCTTATTGCGGAAGGATATCTTAATACAGGTGACGGTGAATATCCTGTCGTTGAACTTTCGGCCATGTCCGCAAAGATACTTAAGGAAAAGATCCCTGTCAGCATGAAGCTTCCGAAGGAGAGAACCGTAAAAGAGAAAAAGGCGGAAGGTAAAAGCGCTGTTCCTGCTGCGGATGAACAGCTGCTTGCAGAACTTAAAAAACTGCGCAGAAAACTGGCAGATGAAGCCAAAGTGCCAGCGTACATTGTCTTTTCAGATGCGGCACTCCGAGATATGTGCAGAATAAAGCCTGTGAATAAAGCAGAATTTCTTACAGTTTCAGGCGTCGGCAGACAGAAAGCAGACAAGTACACGGAGGATTTCTGCGGACTTATAAGCAGTTATAAGGAAAAAACAGCAGATAAATAATGATGTGAAATCAGAAACGCCGTTACAGTTGTGATGCTGTAACGGCGTTTGATAGTACAGCCGCAGATGATATCTGCGGCTGTTTGGCTGTATCGGCAGCAAATTAAAGAGCTGTTTTTCACAAAAACTATTTACATTCTGTCGATGGTGTGATACAATATTGACAACGAGGTTGTATGCTGTACAAATTAGCACTGTACGGCATACTGTTGTTTAATGCAGATCTTGCGGGATCTGCGCTATGGTTCTTATAAAGGAGAAGATAAAATGAAGAAGAATTTAAGAAGAGGTGTGGCTGCGATTTGTTCGCTTGCAATGCTGGCATCCGTTTTATCGTGCGGAATGACAGTAAATGCGCTGGATCAGGAAACTCCGAAGGAAAGCTATGACCGTCAGCTGCTTGGTGAAACGGATTTTGATTACAAGATCCTCCCGTGGCATACTGTTGAAGCAGCACCGGCAAAGCAGAATTTTGAAATAACAAGTGACGGCGAACTGCACGTTATGATACTCAGTGCAACCGGTGCGGACAAGGAAAAGTGGGACCTTCAGGTAAGACACAGAAATCTCAGCTTCAGGGCAGGCAAGACCTATGAGATCGAAGTTAAAGTAAAGGCTAAAAGAGCCGGAATGCAGCTCACTTCGCAGATAAGCACTGTCAGCGGTGACGAATATTACTGCGTACTTGATGAAGATAAATTCATGAACGGTCCGTACATGGGAGGCAAATGGGGAAGTTGTGCAAGGCTTACCACGGAGTATCAGACCATAAAGGGTGAGTTTACACCGACAAGGGATATTGACGGTGCGGAATGGAATTTCCAGTATGCCAGAGGAACCATGTACGAAGGTAATGCCCAGGAGGGAGACGAATTATGGTTCGATTATATGTCCATAATTGAAAAGGACAGTACAGGGGATCCGTATTACAGCGATTACGGATACACCACCCGTAAATTCAGCGGACTTGAAAATAACTATATTTCAGTAAACCAGGTCGGTTATTTCCCGAATGGCAAAAAAGTTGCCGTTCTCGGTGACAACGGCGGTGATATCACACCGGATGAAATTAATGCGTCAGAATATAAAAATGATAAGATTTCACTTACTGCTCCGGTTGAGTTTGAGGTAATAGATGCCGGATCTGGAAAATCAGTGTTCAAAGGTTTATCATCAGCTCCGTCAAGGGATGCGGATTCAGGTGACACTGTATGCAAACTTGATTTTTCCGAGTTTACAACACCTGGTACATACTTTATAAAGTCAGGTGACTGGAGATCGTTTGATTTCAGTATAAGCGGTGATATTTATTCCGAAAAGGGACACGGTCTTCTTACTAACGCTGTGAACTATTTCTACCAGAACCGTTCAGCTGATGACATCGAAGAAAAATATATCACATCAGGCAACAAAGCTGAACTGGCACATAAAGGTGAGCACAAGACAGATACCGCAGCTGTTCAGAAAATCTGGAAGAAAGAATATCTCTCAAGGGAGGAAGCTGCAGTAACATACAAGTCATCTTCAATCACGGCAAACGGAGGATGGTATGAATCAGCAAGCCACCGCAAGAATATGGTAAGCGGCGGTATGGCACTCTGGACACTCCAGAATATGTACGAAAGAGCAAGCATTGAAGGAAATGCAAAGTTCGATGATGGTTCAGGTACAGTAATCGTTCCGGAAAATAATAATAAGATCCCTGATATTCTCGATGAAACTGCATTTGAACTTGAGTGGATGGAGCAGATGAAAGTCGCAGAGGATGAACCGACATGGGGCGAGTCAGCTGCAGGACTTTTCTACCACGAAATCAGTGATCAGAGATGGGCAGGCATAGCGCTGAAACCATGGGATTACATTGATGAATATGACAATATTGTCCGTATAGCTAAGCCACCGACGTTTGCGGCAACTCTCAACTACGCTGCATGTGCGGCACAGGCAGCAAGACTCTGGGCTCCGTATGACAGTGCAAAAGCTGAGAGATATCTGGATAAGGCAATGGATGCATATAACGCTTACCTTCCGAATTACTATGAAGCTGATATGACCCGTACAACACATCCTTATTATGTCAATGAATGTGCAAAAGAGGAACTGAATGAGAGTTCGCTTTATGCATCTGACTGGCAGAGCGTAACCGGACCGTATTCAGCTTACGGAGATGATTACGTAGATGACGATGCTTACTGGGCAGCGTGCGAAATATTCGTTTCTGCTTCTGAAATGAAAAATGAGAATGCCGAAAAGTTTAAGAAGGAACTTGAAAAGTTTAAGGATGCATACAAGGTAAGTTCAAGGGTAAACG
>JAGDDO010000243.1 GCA_017848205.1 Oscillospiraceae bacterium
CGCATCTTCATACTTACTGTATTTACGATTAGTCTTGCAGCGATAGGAGCGATATCTTCCTTAACTTCAAGGCCGTTTTCCCTGAGAGTTGTACCTGTTTCAACGATATCAACTATACCGTCGGAGAGGTCGAGAAGCGGAGCGAGCTCAACTGAGCCTTCGATCTTGACGATTTCAACGTCCATACCCTTGGCTTCAAAGAAGTTTCTTGCAACGTTAGGGTACTTTGTGGCAATGGTCTTGACACCGAAACCGCCGTAGAAGTTTACGCCCTTCTTGCCGGCAAGAGCGAATTTGCACTTTCCGAATCCTAAATTAACTATTTCAAAGAACTTGCCGGGCATTTCCATGATAGTATCCTTGCCGACAACGCCCATGTCGCATACGCCTCTGTCAACGTATGTGATAACGTCAGCTGCCTTTGCAAGAACTACTTCAAGATTTGCGTCAGGAATGCTTAAAATAAGCTTTCTTCCTTTTTCATGTACCTCAGTACAGTCGAAACCGAGGCTTTCGAGAAGTCCTACTGTATCTTTTTCAAGTCTGCCCTTTGTAAGAGCTATCCTTAATGGTTTAGACATTTTATTACACTATCCTTTCGGTTGACTTATATCTCTTTGATGTTTTCGCCTACTGAAATGATCTTTTCGATTTTTACTTCAGCAGCATATTTTCTTACCTTGTCAATGTCGTTAAAAGCACCGAGTTCTACTTTCATTCCTTCAGCACGAAGCTTGCGTGCGTGAAGAACTGCCTTCATCTCAAAGCCTTTTTCCGCAAAGACGATAGCTTCAACTTCGCGTACAGCTATCTTTTCGTTTCTGAGTCTGATCTTTGCTACGGCATCAACATTTACTGCAAAACCTGTGGCAGGAACGTCGTATCCGAACTCGGAAATGAGCTTGTCGTAACGTCCGCCTGAAATGACAGGTTCGCCGTAGCCTTCCATGTATCCTTTAAGTATAACACCTGTGTAATAGTCAGTCTTGTTTACCATACCAAGATCAACTGTAACTCTTCCCTTAAGGCCGAGTTTTTCGATGTCCTTGAAAAGCTCCTTAAGACTTGAGAGTATAGCGTCAGTCTTTTCATCAGAGAAAAGCTTTGAAGCCTTTTCAAAAACTTCCTCGCCGCCGAAAAGACGCGGAAGCATTTTAAGAGCCTTGGTAATGCTGTTATCACCGAATGTATCAAGGAAGTCGTTAAGAGCAGGATAGTTCTTTTCTTCAATGAAATCTCTGATAGTTTCCTTGTCTTCATCGGTTGCACTGAGCTGGTTCATAAGTTCCTTGAAGTAACCGATGTCACCTATTTCAAGTGAGTAATCTCCTGTGCTGCATTTTTCAAGAACAGCTGCTGCTGTTTCAATAACTTCAAAATCAGTTATTCTGTCTGATGAACCGATAAGTTCAATACCTGCCTGACAGATCTGATCGCTTCTGCCGCGCATCTGAGTGCTTACATTAAAAGCATACTGGTCGTAGCAGAGTCTGAGCGGAAGTGTCGCTTCCTTAAGTCTTGTTGCTACAACTCTTGCGATAGGCATTGTAGATTCAGGTCTTAAAACAATAAGTCTGCCCTTGCGGTCTACAAGTTTATAAAGTTCTTCCTGAGGAAAATGTCGTGAATTCAGATTGAAAACATCAAGGAACTCGATGCCCGGAGTAATGATCTCGCTGTATCCTCTTTCCATGAAAACTTCGGAAACAGCCTTTTGAACTGTTCTTCTCATTACACACTCTTTGAATAAAAGGTCGTTTGTACCTTCCGGCGTGATAAGGTTATTATTTTTCATTCTTTTCCTCATTTCTTTCTGTAAAAAATTTGCAGAACGCTTTAGCGTGCTAATATGCTAATATGATAACATAATAATATGAAAAAGTCAAGCTTATAGGATATGCATAAATACTGTCCTTTGAATTTTGTAGGTTTAAATAAAAACAGTCAGGATTCAGGACGGAATATAAGCACCGTGACTATCAGTAAGTTCCGTCGAGTATACGTTCTTTAAGCAGCAGAAGATCTGCTATATTCACTTTGCCATTGTAATCCATATCTGCCTGCGGGAACGAAGTATCACTTAATGATGTTCCGCCCATCATATGCGAGTGCATAATCCCAAGATCAGATGCGTTTACTTTCCGGTCTCCGTCAAGATCACCCTTTATCGGATCATCCTTTGAAACAGGAGTTGAAGGAGTAGTTGGTTCCGGTGATTGTACAGGTTCAGGAGATTGCGTCGGTTCAGGCGAAGAAGGAGCCGGAGATGCTGTCGGTTCAGGTGAAGACACATCTTCAGCCTGTCCGGTAAAACAAAGTTCACAGTCATCAACGGAACCGTATCCGCCTGCTTCACCGTTAAGCTCTATCCAGATGCCTATTGTATCGCCCTTGTTTGCGGTAAATTCAACTACCGACTTGTTCCATTTGTCATATGCGGTAACGGCGCCTTCATCATAAGCTTTATGTTCACCGTTTACCGATATAAGATTTTTGTAAGACGTTTTTTCTCCGGCAAGATAATCGGTAAAACGATATTTTCCGGTCTCAGGTGCAGTATACTCAGCGTAAAGTCCGGTGTATTCGAATGCATTTGCCGAATACCAGTGTGCTGCTTTTCCGCCTTTATGAGTCATCTCATCGTTTATTTCAAACTTCGCATATTCACCGGAAGTTGTGTTTTCAAGTTTCCATCCTGTTCCGCCGTTTTCAAAGCCCGGATCAGTGATCATATTATCAGATGAAACGGACTGATTACCGGATTTGATATGGCTGAAAATATAAAGTGAGTCAAGCGGCTTTCCGTCAGCTGAGAACAGTGCCTGATTATCGACAGCAGAACCTCCGTACCACTGTCCGGCATCAGGGTCATATTCGGCCGCGGCTTTTGTAGCCCAGCCTGAACCGTTTTTCTCCCAGAGCGCAAGATTGCCGGCGTGATCATTTCCGACAGTTATCCAGGCCGGTTCCCAGTAAAAAGCACCTATTCCCTTCGGTCCAACATCAGCAACTGCTTCAAATACCTTTGTTACAGCTTCGATTTGACCCTGTACGCTTATATCATAGGAAACATAGTTTCCGAGGCTGGAAGCATCGCCGATGGTATTGGCAAACTGATCTGAATCTTCAAAAGTATTAGCCCATGATGTTTCAGCAACCATGACGTATTTGCCGTATTTTGAAGCTACCTTGCTCAGTTCTGAAGTAAGGTTTTCCGGTGTTCCGTGCCAGTAAGGATAGTATGATGAAGCGAAAACATCGTAGTCCGTTTTATATTTGTCAAGATTTCCGGCGATCCAGTCGTAATTGCCGGATTTTTCAGGATTGGTAAAGTGAACTGCCACAAGAATTTTTCTGTCAAAGTTTCTTATCGCCGAAGAAC
>JAGDDO010000244.1 GCA_017848205.1 Oscillospiraceae bacterium
CTCGCTGAACTTACCGACGCATACATCGGCTGCAGCATGATGGGTATATCAGCTGTACCGTTCTCCAACCCGCGTTTCCTCGGAATGCAGGGCATGCACGGTCACTACGCATCCTCAATGGCTCAGGCTGAAGCAGACCTCGTTATCTGTGCAGGTGCACGTTTCAGTGACAGAGCAACAGGCAAAAAGGATGTATACACAAGAAACTGCCGTATAATCCACATTGACATCGACGCTGCTGAGATCGACAAGAACATCATTTCTGATGTCGGTATCACAGGTGATATAAAGTCCACACTCGCAAAGCTCATTTCCATGGTCGGAAAGAAGAGCAATCCTGAGTGGAAGGCACAGGTTGAAAAGTTCAGAGCAGATGAAGCTGCTTCACTTGTAAAGTCAGACAAGATGACTCCGTACGACATCGTTGACGTTGTAAATGAAAAGATGCCGGAAAACGCTGTTATCGTTACAGACGTTGGTCAGCATCAGATGTGGGTTGCACAGCGTTACCGCTTTGCTAAACCGAGAAAGTTCATTTCAAGTGGCGGTCTCGGTACAATGGGCTTCGGTCTTGGTGCTGCCATCGGTTCATACGAAGGCACAAAAGATCCTGTTATTCTTTTCACAGGTGACGGAAGCTTCGGCATGAACTTAAACGAACTCGCTACTGCCGTTTCATTTGATATTCCTGTTATCGTAGTTGTAATGAACAACCACGTACTCGGCATGGTAAAGCAGTGGCAGACACTTTTCTTTGACAAACACTATTCAAATACAATACTCGACAAGCGCCAGACAAAGTTCTCAAAGATAGCTGAAGCATTCGGTGCTCTCGGCTTCTGCGCCACAACCACCGAAGAACTTTCAAAGGCTCTTGATGAAGCCATCGCTTCAAAGCGTCCGTGCGTTATCGACTGCGCAGTAGATGAGAATGAATTCGTTCTCCCTATGCTCCCTCCTGGCGGATGTATCGACAATATCATAACACACGTAGGAGGCTGATATTATGGGAAAACACATTTTCAGTATACTCGTAAACAACAAGCCGGGTGTCATGACAAGAGTTTCAAGCATGTTCACAAGACGAGGCTTCAACATCGACACACTTACAGTGGGCGAAACTGAATCACCGGAGTTTTCAAGAATGACAGTTTCCATGATCGGTGATGACTACGCAAAGGATCAGGTAGTCAAGCAGTTAAGCAAGCTCCACGACGTCAAGCAGGTACAGGTGATGGAACGCGATGACACAGTTACACGCGAACTTCTCCTTATAAAGGTAAAGAACGATTCCTCCACAAGACAGGACGTACTTGCCGCAGTTGACGTATTCCGTTCAAAGATCGTTGACT
This sequence comes from Oscillospiraceae bacterium, assembly GCA_017848205.1. Next base: position 1,353 of record JAGDDO010000244.1, read on the forward strand.
ACTCCCCTGATGCTCTCTGTATCGAGATCACAGGTGAGACCACAAAACTCAATGCTTTTATTGAGCTCGTAAAGCCTTTCGGTATTATGGAGATATGCCGTACAGGTATCGTAGCTCTTGAAAGAGGCAGCCACTGTCTCAGATCATCTGACTGAAGACTGCCCGGATAAATCAATAATAATTAATTATAAAGGAGTCCTTACAATGGAAAATTCAGCAAAGGTTTATTATCAGGAAGACTGTGATCTTTCACTTCTCTACGGAAAGACTATCGCTGTTATCGGTTACGGCAGCCAGGGTCACGCTCACGCACTCAACGCCAAGGAATCTCTCGGCGACAAGGCTCGTGTTATCATCGGTCTTTACGAAGGAAGCAAGTCATGGGACAAGGCTGTAAAGCAGGGCTTTGAAGTATTCACAGCTGCTGAAGCTGCAAAGCAGGCTGACATCATCATGATCCTCATCAACGATGAAAAGCAGGCTAACATGTACAAGCAGGATATCGAACCAAACCTCAAGGCCGGCGATATGCTCATGTTCGCTCACGGTTTTGCTATCCACTTCGGTCAGATCGTTCCTCCGGCAGACGTTGACGTAACAATGATCGCTCCTAAGGGACCTGGACACACAGTAAGATCTGAATACCAGGCTGGCAAGGGTGTTCCTTGTCTCGTTGCTGTTGCTCAGGATGCTACAGGCAAGGCTAAGGATATGGCTCTCGCTTACGGTCTCGCAATCGGCGGTGCAAGAGCAGGCGTTCTCGAAACAACATTCAGAACAGAAACAGAAACAGACCTCTTCGGTGAACAGGCAGTTCTCTGCGGCGGTGTTTGCGCTCTCATGCAGGCTGGTTTTGAAACACTCGTTGAAGCTGGTTACGATCCAAGAAACGCTTACTTTGAATGTATCCACGAAATGAAGCTCATCGTTGACCTTATCTACCAGAGCGGTTTCGCAGGTATGAGATACTCAATTTCAAATACAGCTGAATACGGCGACTACATCACAGGACCTAAGATCATCACAGAGGAAACAAAGAAGACAATGAAGCAGATCCTCAAGAACATCCAGGACGGCTCATTTGCCAAGGAATTCCTCCTCGACATGTCACCTGCAGGCGGCCAGGCTCACTTCAGAGCTATGAGAAAGCTCGCTTCTGAACATCCTTCAGAAAAGGTCGGCGAAGAGATCAGAAAGCTCTACAGCTGGAACAACGAAGAAGACAAGTTCATCAACAACTGATTATCTTTATTAAGGGAACACTGATTAAACCGGAAATCCGGCTTCGCCGGATTTCCGAAGGTGGGATTTGCGGGGCTTCGCCCCGTACCCCCGCTGATTTATAAATAAATCAGCGTTTCCTCTGTTTCCATAAAATCAATTACAGCCCCGTCCCTCAGAGGGAGGGGGCTGTTTCTTTTACAGAAAGGCGGTCATCTAAATGGATCACAATTATTTCTGCGACGGTGTTGAATGGGCTCCGGCGCGTTCCCTTTTCAATGCTCTCGGTCTTACAAAGGAAGAAATGGAACGTCCGCTCGTTGGTATCGTTTCATCATACAACGAGATCGTTCCTGGTCATATGAATATAGACAAGATAGTTGAAGCTGTCAAGACCGGCGTTTCAATGGCAGGCGGCACACCTGTTGTTTTCCCTGCTATCGCTGTATGTGACGGTATCGCAATGGGTCACAAGGGTATGAAGTACTCACTGGTAACAAGAGACCTCATCGCTGACTCAACAGAATGCATGGCCCTTGCTCATCACTTCGACGCACTTGTTATGATACCTAACTGCGACAAGAACGTACCGGGACTTCTCATGGCTGCTGCCAGAGTAAACGTTCCTACAGTTTTCGTAAGCGGCGGTCCTATGCTTGCCGGTCACGTAAAGGGAAAGAAAACTTCACTTTCAAGCATGTTCGAGGCAGTTGGTGCCTACACAGCCGGAAAGATCACAATGGAAGATGTTGAAGAGTTCGAAAACAAGGCTTGTCCGACATGCGGTTCATGTTCAGGTATGTACACAGCCAACTCAATGAACTGCCTTACTGAAGTTCTCGGCATGGGTCTCAGAGGCAACGGTACTATTCCTGCAGTTTACTCTGAAAGAATAAAGCTTGCCAAGAAAGCCGGCATGGCGGTAATGGAACTCCTTAAGAAGAACATCCGTCCGCGCGACATCATGACTGAAAAGGCATTCCAGAACGCACTTACAGCAGACATGGCTATCGGCTGCTCAACAAACAGCATGCTCCACCTCCCTGCTATCGCTAACGAATGCGGTATCACAATCAACCTCGACATGGCTAACGAGATCAGTGCAAAGACTCCGAACATCTGTCATCTTGCTCCTGCAGGCCACGCTTACATGGAAGACCTCGATGAAGCGGGCGGTGTTTACGCAGTTCTCAGCGAGCTCAACAAGAAGGGACTTATCCACACTGACGTTATGACCTGCACAGGCAAGACTCTCGGCGAAAACATTGCCGGTGTTGTAAACAGAAACACTGATATAATCAGACCAATAGACAACCCGTACACACAGACAGGCGGTATTGCAGTTCTCCGCGGAAACCTCGCTCCTGACGGCTGCGTTGTAAAGAGAAGTGCCGTTGCTCCGGAAATGCTCGTTCACAGCGGTCCTGCAAGAGTATTCAACTCCGAGGAAGACGCTATCGAAGCTATCCGCGGCGGAAAGATCAAGGCCGGTGACGTAGTTGTTATCCGTTACGAAGGTCCTGCAGGCGGCCCTGGTATGAGAGAAATGCTCTCACCTACTTCCGCTATCGCTGGTATGGGTCTTGACAAGGACGTTGCACTCATCACTGACGGACGTTTCAGCGGTGCAACAAGAGGTGCTGCTATCGGTCACGTATCTCCTGAAGCTGTAAGCGGCGGTAACATCGCTTATGTTGAAGACGGCGATATCATCAACATCAACATTCCTGAGTAC
>JAGDDO010000245.1 GCA_017848205.1 Oscillospiraceae bacterium
AAAAACAGAAGCCTCAGAGGAAAAACAGACAAAAATCAGGGTGGTCAGGAAGGACATCAGGGACACGGACTTGAATTAACCGGTGAACCTGACAAGACTGTAAAAGTTATTCCTGAAAGATGTCAGCACTGTCCTCACTGGGAAAAATGCAAGGGTAAATTATGCCCTGGTGAAAAAAGATATGTTGTTGATGTCAAAATCGAGCAGACTCTAACTGAATATTGCAGCATGAAAATACAGTGCCCTATGGACAATTCTCAGCTTAAAGGAGATTTTCCTGAAAACGTTAATGGTTACATATCATACGGATCCAATATATCATCGTTTCTTGTAGCACTCAATACAGTAGGTGCAGTAAGCACTGACCGAGTAAAGGAGATTGCCGGAAGTATTCTAAATCTTCCGATATCCAAAGGTACAATTGTTTCAATGGTGTCACGATTCAGTGAAAAGATCCAGCCTGTACTTGCTGTAATAAGAGAACGAATACTTGGTTCACCGGTCGTTAATGCCGATGAAACAGGTACAAGAGTCGATGGTAAGACCCAATGGGTACATTGCACTGTCACACCTTTGTATACTCTTCTTGGATTCAGCCAGAAACGCGGCTCAAAAGGAATGAAAGGTCTCGGTGTTCTTCCATTTTTTAAGGGAATCCTTCAGCATGACTGCTGGGCATCATACTGGAAGTTTGATGTTGAACACGCAATTTGCTGCGCTCACCTTCTGAGAGAACTGAATGGCATACTTGAAAACCATCCGGAACAGAAATGGGCTGAGCATTTCAAAATACTGCTTTTGAACATGAAGAAAACCAAGGATGTTTGTATATCAAACGGTGAAACATGCGCTAACAGGCACTACCTTGAAATGTATTCTAAGCAGTATGATGATATACTCAAAGAAGCGTATGAAATCAATCCTCTTCCGCTTGCAGAAAAGAGTAAAAAAAGAGGAAGACCGAAAAAAGGAAAGATTTTAGCGCTCATTGAACGCCTGAATAAATACAAGGGAGAAGTCTGCCTATTTTTCACTAACTTCAGAGTTGAATTTGATAATAACCAAGCCGAACGCGATTTAAGAATGATAAAAGTGAAAACCAAAGTATCCGGATGCTTTCGATCAGAAGAGGGTATTCGTGATTATCTTGATGCAATGTCATATATCGGCACCGCCAAGAAACATGGAAAGAATGCTTTTCAGGCTATCTTAAATGTGTTCGAAAACAATCTGTTTTATGCTATTGAAAATTGAGGACCTGAACAGTTACATTTCAAATATTTATTCACCTATAAGCACACGGCTGCCTTCAAAAGCAAAGCCGTACTTGCGGATCCTGTCTTTCTTTATGCCCTTGTCAAGAAGTATCTGCTCGTACTTTTTTTCCTCTATCTGCTTCAGTGCGGCCGCTACTGTATCTTCAAGGTTATTTTCGCCTTTTCTTTTATTCATTACCTTGAATTCAAATATCATTGCATCATCTTTTTCTTTATCCAGTGGTTCAAGAAGTACGTCATATCTTCCGAATCCGCTTTCACGGTTGGATGTTACTGCATATCTGTCACGAAGATCCACCAGAAGTCCGAGAACAAAACCATGATAGAAACGTTCCGGTTCAGCTTCTTCTGACGGCTTCTTTCCTGTATCGAATGAACTGAACATCGATACTGTCAGGTCGTTCATGAATTTATTCATGTAGTCAAGGTCATTCTGAAGAAGGGCTTTGAGAAAATTACTGTATCTGTCGCCTTCAGCAAACCAGTTAGAGATCAGTCCTTCAAACATTTCTTTAGTTTCATGATTAACCAGTTCCAGCTCATATTTTTTTCCGTTTATACTGTTTATCTTCAGATATCCGCTCATAGTAAGCAGGCTCCAGACTGAATCGCGTGTCTTTTCAAGCTGACTGTAAACAAGTTCTTCATTTATCTGCTTTGTTACTGTTCCGCCGCAGAGAAGATATTCAAAATCACTCTTAAGTTCCGCATCACCTTCGCGCAGCAGATCACTTACCAGTTTATTCGAACTTGTGTTTGCCCAGTAAGGTGCGAATTTTTTCTTTCCGAGAAAATTGATCACCGACCACGGATTATAGATATCCTTAAGATCACCAATGGTAAATCCGTCATACCAGTATTTTACCTCATCTTTGTTTGTAAGACCGTATTCATCCATCGCAGCAAATACTTCTTCTTCGGTAAAACCGAAATATTCCTGATATTTTACGGCTGAAAGCGTACATATCTCGATATTATTAAAATCAGAAAACAGGGATTCTTTGCTGACTCTTGTGATACCTGTAAGTATACTGCGGTACATATACTTGTTGCTTTTAAAGGTTGTATTAAAAAAATTACGCATGAATGACACTGATTCATCCCAATATTTTTTTACATAGGATTCAACCATTGGTGTATCATATTCATCGAGAAGAATTATGACGTTCTTTCCGTAATGGATCGAAAGAAGTTCTGAAAGATATGCTATGCTCTTTGTAAGTACAGTTTTATTGACTTTCTTTTCAGGATCATCCTCTTCAGCAACCATCGTTTTCAGCATTGTTCTGTTAAAGAGATTATATTTTTCTTTCTGGGTCTCCGAGATCTTATTACTGTTATTTATAAACACTTCATAATGAGAATATACTGACTGCATTTCTGCATTCATCTGTTCAAGAAAATCATTATGATCTGTGCCTTTTATCGCTGCCATTGTAATGAAGATCACAGGCCAGTTTCCCTGAAGTTTTCTCATTTCAGCATCATTCCAGACATTCAGACCTTCAAAAAGGTCGCTCCTTCCTGCATATTCCGGACTGAAGAAACATTCAAGCATACTCATGTTAAGAGTTTTACCGAAACGGCGAGGACGCGTAATAAGAGTGACTTCATCCCCGGCATTCCACCAGTCTTTAATAAAATTAGTCTTATCAATAAAAAAACACTTATCTTCTCTCAGCTGACTGAAGCTCTGTACTCCCGTTCCTATTTTTCGCGGCATGTTTTCTGCTCCTTTCCGGTTGGTTTCTTTGCAAATTTTACGGTCTGTTCTTTTTTAGTATAACATTTTTACGGGTTTTAGGCAATAGTGAACAATGTACTTTACATATCAGAAAACAAAAATACCGTGAACATACAGAGTACATTCACGGTATTGCTTTCAAAAATGGTGCTGCCGAAGGCAGCTTATTATAGTATCATGCAGCAACGCTGCATGATACCTTTTATTTTTCAGCGTTCATTAGTTTTTCAAATTCTTCGACACTAACACCTGCTTCTTCAGCAGCCTGTTTAACTGTAATAATTCCTTTGGAAACCAGTGCTGAAAATGCTTTTAATGTTGCTTGTTCAAGCTGCCTGTCTTTTTCTGCGATGATTTTATTCTGGACTTCAATATCTTCCTTTGCCTTATTATAGTCCTCTTTCACCTTGTTATAATCCGCAGTTACCTTATTGAGCTTACTAAAGAACATTTCCCTTTCGATTATATCCATCTCTCGCTGAAATGCAGCCTGCTTCGCTTTTTCGTCTTCACTTAGTTCACGGATTCGTACTACTGCTTCCTTGATTTCTGGTATATCAGTCTGTTCTATTACCATAAGATCTTCCTCCGTTTCTGCGTTTTCTGTAATTATTATATCATTTTTAAATAGTACTTACAATAGAGAAATTAAAGACTAAACTGCAGAAAAAACAGTATAGAAAAGGTGGTCTGCCGCAGGCAGACAAAAACAGGCAGCACCGAAAACATTTTCTTTTGACTGCTTCGGTGCTGCGTTAAGGAGTAATTGATAATTGCGTAATAATATTATTGAATCATCAGTAAACAGTATTCTTGGCCACTTCGATCAGAATGGATCCAGTCAGCTCGTTTCATTCAAGAGAAGTCTTTTTAAGAATGCTTATATTTAAAGCTCTGATCTGCGCAGGATAGCTGGTCATCACATTTCCGTCATATTCAATATTTACTGTGTCGTCGACGTCAATGCTGAGATCTGTGATCATCTGTTTGCAGTGAATGAAAACCTTATCCTCAGTAATATTCTTGTCTTCCGGTATTACAAGCATACCATCTTCGTATATTTCGGATACTCTGGCTTTAAGTTCGTACTTTTCTTTGGGCTTTTTGAAGTAGCTTATGCCGTATTTATCAAGATCAGATATTGATACCACACCTTCTGCCAGTGCTTCTCTGACATTCATCACGGTTCCGTCAGAAAAAGTACATTCAATGAGATCTGATTCTATTGAAGGGAATTCATAAATGTAAGCGTTGTCTTCATAAAACTTTTCTATTGCGGAAGAGGTCGGAAGGTTATCTCTTATCGCTGTATTCACTATATCTGTGAGGGTTATGCCGCAAAATTCAAGTCTGTTTATCTTCTTTGAAATAAACTGTCTGATTCTTGCGAGGTCTGCAAGTGTAACATTTCCGTCACCGTCAGCGTCGGCTGCCTTCTGCTGAGCGTCTGTGAATTCTGTGTCTTTTAAAAGGAAAAGTGAAATGAAGGACAGGTCTGTAATGTCCACATTACTGTCAGAATTGACATCGCCGATAAGAATTTCGGCTGCGGGTGTTTCGTCAGCAAAAACTGTGAGCGAACCTGACATAATCATTCCGATAGCCATAAGAGCGGCAATTGTTTTTTTGAGTTTTACCATAATGATCATCCTTTCATATTACCTGTATTAAGGAAAATCTGATTTATTCGTAAATCAGCGTGGGGTTCGGGGAGAAAGCCCGCAAATCCCACCTCCGGAAATCCGGCGAAGCCGGATTTCTGATTTGATCAGTGTTTCCTTAAAGAGATTTTGATGCCGATGTGTCAGGCTGCAGATCAGCCTGCATCGTATTTGCTTGTATCTATTATACACATCTCCGGAGCGTTTATCTTAGTAATTTCAAAAATATATTTTCAGAAAATGAAACTTTGTAAAAGTATACAAACTGATAATCTGAAATATGTGCACTGTTCACGGACGTTATAAAGATGTTATCTCATTTTTTGATCAGAATTACTGTTTTGTGCCTTGCAAAATAATAATTTTTCGGATATAATATAAAATATCTACAGGGCGCTGAAGGGTACAGATACGCGTCTGAAAAATGGTACGAAAAAAATTTTTAAAATTACTAAGATATCCGGAGATCACCGGTGTATAATATACAGAAGCAGAAAGCGAGAGGTGTCCTATGGGCAGAGATGCGGATTGCTATCGCCGTTATCTTGACGGGGACGATGATGGTCTGAGAGAGATCATTGATATTTACTATAACGGGCTTACACTCTTCATAAACGGAATCGTAAAAGATCAGTCGGCTGCTGAGGATATCCTTGAGGATACCTTTGTAAAACTTGCTGTAAGAAAATATGAATACAACGGCAAAGCGAGCTTTAAGACCTGGCTGTATACCATTGCAAGAAATGCGGCATATAACTATTTAAAAAGAAACAGAAACAAAATTTCAGATCAGCCGGTGGAAGAATACATCCTGCTTTCGGACGGAACTGATGTGGAAAAGGAATTCCTCCGGACAGAGCAGAATATTGAACTGCGCCGTGCGATGAAAAAGCTTAAACCTGATTATTACCAGGTGCTGTATCTTGCATATTTTGAAGATATGGACATCGAAAATACCGCAAGAATAATGGGCAGAACAAAAAGACAGATAAGTAATTTACTGTACAGTGCTAAATCATCATTAAGATCCATAATGGAGAAGGCAGGTTTTCAGTATGAGAACATCTAAAGAAATGGCAGACGCCGTGCTTAAAGCGCGGGATGCATACGAAGATAAAAAGAGAAAAAGAATAGTACTAATGAAAAACACAGCCGGGATCGCTGCAGTTGCATGTTCATTCTTTATCATGGCAGGATCGCTGATCTACTTTAATGTGAACAAACCGGAGGATCCGGACAAATCCACTCTGGAAGTGCCGGAGGTTACTGAGGTTACACCGGTTTCTGAGGATGAACCTGCAGAAACTCCGGAAGTTAATGAAGCAGTTACGGAAAAGAAAGACAGAGTGACAGAAGAAAGCAGCAACGTCACTGAGGCAGTTTCCGGAGCTTTAAGTACGGAACCGGTCACAGATGTTTCAGAGACAGTGAAACCGGAAAGTGCAGAAAAATCAGGAGCGAAAGAAAGTCCGAAATCATCTGCAGACAGCGGAAAAAAACAGGATCAGGCAGTAACGGAGAGACAGCATGTACATGAAACGGCTAAAGCTCCGGTGACTGAAAGGGAAAAGGTGCCTGAATCGACCAGAGCCGCAGTAACCAGAGCTGAAGTGACCAGAGCCGCAGTAACCAGAGCTGAAGTGACCAGAGCTGAAGTGACCAGGGCAGCAGTAACCAGAGCGGCAGTAACGGAAAAGCAGGTGCCGCGTGAGACCGTAGTTGAGGATAAGACGCCTGAGAAAGAAAATGTGACTGACAGAGCAGTCGAAAAGGCTGAAGAAGTGGCTGTAGCCGAGAACGTGAAGCCGACAAATTCTTCGCCAAAACCGATGATCACGCCTAAATCGTCAGCAGTCCCTGTGCCTGCAGCTGAAAGAGTTTCTCCGCAGCCTGTGAGTCCTCAGGAGAGACCAGTTGACATACCTGATGAAGTGGCTGAAGAAAGTCCGAAACCGGTAGCAAAACCGGAACCGTCATCAGCTCCGGCATCAATGAAACCGACATCACCGTCACCACATGGAGCCGAAGCAGAAATACTGACGCCTTCTGAAGATAAAGCAATGGATACTGAAAGTTCTTCGAATGTTCCGGACAGTCAGGCTGCTTTTGATGATATTATCAATTTTACAGTTGTAAACAACACAGACTGTTATCTTTACTTCAAGGACAACGATCAGATACTGGTAATACTTTGTCAGAATGATGAGGACGTTCAGAAGATAAATGATATGATAGCTGAAAAAAGATATGATCCGGCGAAATTCGAATGCAGGATCAACGATCTGGTCATCGATCTTCCGGCGCAGAAGACAGATGACATGGAAAAGCAGAGAAAACTGATCAGCCGGTTTATGACGCAGAATAATATTTACGGCTATGCCAAAATAGAAGAAACTGACGGTGAAGAAAAAATATCAGTAAAACTCAACGATTCATCCAGCGAAAACGCAGCGAAGATCAGATACTTCCTGTCAATGTATTCAATAAGCTTTAACTCTGTAAAAATTGATCCGATTTAAGGCAGAGAAACTTTTATGATTAATGACGAAAAAAGTGAAAGGATGATGTGCAATGAAAAAGCAGAAACTTATTTCGGCTGCTGTTTCAGCTGTAATGGCGGTTTCTTATGCAGGATGTTTTCCGGGAATATACAAAGCCGGTGCGGAAGAAGCTGAGAATTCGCTGATCGCAAACAGAATGGAATTCTATACTGATCTGCATGAGGTCGATAACAGCGGATATTTTGAAGCAGCCTTTGAAGACTATGCGGCAAAGGTCGGAAATCTCGGCTACAAAGATGATAACTACAAGGGAAAGTGTGTTTCCTACATTTCAAACCGTGTGGAAAACAACGCATATTTTCTGCTTACTTTTCCTGAAGCAAAGGAAGAAATGTATATTTCCTTTGTAAAGAACGATGATGATGTAAAGAATAAGGTCACAAAGGAAATACTTGATATTACCGGCGGAACCAGAGAAACTGACTACAGCGGTTCAACAGCGCTTATACTTGCTGATGAGATAGGTGAGGAAAAATTCGCTGAAGTAATGAAGATTTGTCAGCCGTACATTGATGACGAAATTATCCGTGAAGTAAAGTATGATCAGAATTCACTCAAAAGTTATGAGACCCATATCAGTTTTGATAAGCTCTATTATTCTGATAATGTGTACGTTAATAAGGGTTATGATTTTGAGGCGGTTGCAGCTTTTCTGAAGCAGAAGGGTGAAAAGTGCAGGGTTATAAAAGCATATACAAACGATACAAATACGCTTTATACGATAGACCCTGAAAAGGATTCTGACGAAGAACGGCTCAGAATAGCGAAGCTTATTAAAGATGAATTCGGATATGAGTTTGATTTGAGTAATACTGACTTCAGAGCTGTCAGTGAATATAAAACGGCGCAGTTCATTCCTGCATCCTACACTGAACCGAAAAATGATACTCCTGAAAAAACTGAGGTACAGTCTGCAGTATCTGATGTCACAAAGAGCGGAAACATTGTTTACGGTGACTTGAATGGTGACGGAAAAACTGACGTTACTGATCTTACGTTTTTGTCGCTTCACCTTATAGGCGATAATATCATCACAGATGCAGCACTTCTGGAGGCAGCTGATGTTCAGCCGGACGGTACAGTGAATCTGAGTGATCTTGCCCGTTTCAGACAGTATCTTTCCAAGAAGACAGATTCAATCGGTAAAACACAGGATATACAGACTGTACCGGAAGAACCGGATGAAAGTGAACTTACTGATATTACCGACATCAGTAAAACCGTAAATGCTGGTCCTGGTTTTGATAAATGGAATTACAATGTTAAATCAGTGATGATCTCATCTATGGAGGACTATGATAAATACATTGGTATCGACAGCGAGGAAAATAAGAATATTGCAAAGCAGGGAGTCGAAGTAAATGATGAATTCTTTAAGACTAACAGACTTGCAGTCATGATTGACAATTCGGAAAGCTGCAACGGAGTAGAATTTACTCTGACGGGAGTAAAACTTGATAAAGAAGGCAATGTTCATCTTTACTATGATAAGTTCGTTCCTGAAATGATGACAGCACTGGCAAGTGTTTCACATTTCATTACCGTTGTTCCTGCAGATGATAATAAGGAAAGCAACGCATTTGTTCATTTTAACGTGATCCACGAACGGACTGATATCACTGACCAGTGCATGATAATGAACTCCACCGGAGTGGTATATAAAAATCACGGGACCATGTATCCGTCTGTCAGCGGAATGGTCACATCGATGGATCAGTTTACTGAAGAAATGGACAAGTACGGTATTGAACCGTCAGATGTTATCGAAAGATTCGGCATTTCCGAAAAATTCTTTGATGACTATTTCCTTATCTATCATACCGATTACGCAAGCAACACTAATCCGAAAAACAGGATAGTTTCAGTAACTGTTGACTATAAGAATAATCTTCAGATGAATGTCAGCAGATATACGACAGTACGCTATAATGATGAAGGAGTGCCGTATTCCATGGGCGGAGAAATGGAGGTTAACTGGTTCCTTGCAGCCGCAGTTCCTAAGAGTGTTACTGATCCGTCTGAAGTGGTGTCATTTGATGCTAAGAGTGTTTCGTCACAGGACGAAAACGGATTCAGTATTTATAACAAAATAAATGAGAGAGCGGTAGTATCTGATTCTGCTACTGAATTTGAATTTAAGGACAGAGAAATCAGGTTCATTGATTCTGTCGGTGAATTTGACCGCATAAATGAATTCTACGGCGGAAAATTCAGTCATCTGAAAGATGAATTTCTGACTGATGATTTCTTTAAGGACAATATGCTGTTTATTATGTGTCAGCCGTCTGAAAAGAAAAATGTAAAGTACAATATTTTAAACTTAAGTATGGCAAGCAATGCAGTTCTCAGTGTTCAGGTAGGAAAATTCATAAACGCAGAAGATGCTGCCGATGATGACATCACAGAATGGCATCTTGCAGCAGCTGTTCCGAGAAGTGAACTTGTTTTTGAAAAGAGTGAGCTTTCTGCGAAGATAAGTTATAAAACTGAGGAAGCTTTGCTCGGAAGATTTGAATGATAAGCCAGTGCTCCCGCTGAAAGGTAGTCTTCATCCCTGCGGTCTGAAGACTGCTATAGAAAAACCGGGCTGTTTCCACAGCCCGGTTTATAAACATAACCACTTATTATGCTAAAAAAGGTGCCGGTAATCCTGCTGGATTACCGGCGCTATATTATTGTCTGCCTCCGGCAGACCACCATTAAAACCGGCTGATAATACAGTCGGTAATTTTT
>JAGDDO010000246.1 GCA_017848205.1 Oscillospiraceae bacterium
CGTCTGATCTCATCAACTGTCCTGTTAATTAACTGATTATCACTCATATCATAAAATTCCTTTCAGGAATGCTGCAGCAGAAGATCCAGCTGCAATTTTTTTAATGAAACACTGACGGGTGAGGAGATACGGGGCTTCGCCCCGTGCCCCAGGCTGATTTATGAATAAATCAGCTTATCCTTAACTGTTTCTCCGTTTATCAGCACCAGATCAGGTGAGCTCATGATGTCTAGCGGATCGGAACTGTAGAGCTGAATGTCCGCGTCCTTTCCCTTTTCAATGCTTCCCACCCTGTCTGAAATACCGCATATCTCAGCTGCGTTCACCGTGATCGCACGAAGTGCCTCGTTACGGTCAAGTCCGCCCTTTACCGCAAGCGCTGCGTTAAGTGCCAGATACTGTACCGGAACCACCGGATGATCGGTGCAGATGGCTACCTTCACTCCGTTTTTATGGAGCACACCGGCAGTTTTTATGTCCTGACCTGCAAGCTCCGGCTTTGAACGGTCACCGATGACCGGCCCGATGACTGCGCACGCACCGTCCTCCGCAAGAAGATCGGCTACCCTGTGCGCCTCAGTCGCATGTATGAGAACCGTGTCAAGTCCGTACTGCTTTGAAATACGCACCGCCGTGAGTATGTCATCAGCACGGTGGCAGTGGAAATGTGCCTTTATTTCCTTTTTCAGAAGCGGCACCGTTGCGTCCAGCTTAGCGTCAAACTCCGGAAGATCGTTGTTTTCGCTGTCCTTCTCGTAATCATTAAGATCGTCGAGATATTTTTTCGCCTTGACCAGATGCTCCCTTATAAGTCCGGCTGTGGCCATTCTTGTAACGGGAGTCTCGTCACGGTCGTTGTACGCCGTTTTCGGATTTTCACCGAGAGCAAACTTCATACCGGCGTTTTTTATCATCATTTTTTCAATACGCCTGCCGTTTGTCTTGAGGGCGCAAATAACACCGCCTATGGCATTTGCACTTCCCGGAGAGCTGAGTACCGTCGTTACACCGGCCTCCCTCGCCTCCTCAAAACAGAAGTCAAAAGGATTGATACCGTCTGCCGCCAGAAGATTCGGTGTTACCGGATCGGTCTCCTCGTTGCAGTCGTCTGCCTCGAAACCGAGCGCATTTCCGACTATCCCGAGATGTGTGTGTGCATCGATGAACCCCGGAATGAGAAGCCTTCCGCCTGCGTCTATATCAGATGCGGAAACTTTCGTTTCACCGCTTCCAGTACCGGTTATTTTTCCGTCTTCAATGCTCACCCAGCCGTTTTCGATAACTGTACCGCACTTATCCATGGTGCAGATCTTTGCGTTGTAAATTATCAGTGGTATCACCTTATTTCTTTCCGACAATGCTTATTATTTCATCGCAGATAAGCTCAGGTGTCCTGTCTGCGTCTATAGTAAGTGTGGAGTTTTTCAGATAAATGTCATGTCTCTTGTTAAAGATCTCATGAAGCTGATCCTTTGTGTTGTTTGCCACCAGCGGACGGTGTGAGTCGTCCTTTATTCTGTCGTAGCAGACCTCAAAAGGAATGTCGAGGAAGAAGACCGTTCCGTTCTCCCTTGCGATGCGTGCACTGTTGTCATTAATAATAGTACCGCCGCCGCAGGCAACCACTGAATTTTCAGCGGACAGATCCTTTACAGCCTTCGCTTCCTTTTCCCTGAAATAGCTTTCGCCTTTTTCCGCGAAGATCTCAGGAATGGACATTTTTTCAGTTTCTTCAATGTAGTCATCAAGGTCAGTAAACTTAAGACCTGTTTTCCGGGCGAGAAGCTTTCCTATTGTGGATTTTCCGCATCCCATGAATCCGCAGAGATAGATCGTCATTTGAAGTCCCCCGCAATTATCTTATTGGTCTTTTCAATAATATCCTGTACCTGTTCTCCTGTGTAGGAAGATCCGTTCCAGATCTCGTGAGCCTTTACAGCCTGGTAAACGAGCATTGCAGTACCGTTTACTGCAGTCTTGCCGAATGATTCAGCTATCTGGAGAAGCTTTGTCTTTACAGGATTGTAGACAGCGTCAAACACGCCGCCGCATCTGCCGATAAGTTCAGTTGCCACCGGGCAGGCATCTGTATTAGGATACATTCCCACCGGAGTAGCATTTACGATAAGATCGAATGATCCGGTTATCGTATCGATAAGCTTTACGTGGATCCTGCTGTCAGGAGCAAGGAAATGGATCTCGTCAGTAAGAGCAGCCGCTGCCTGTGCAGCTTCCGGAATTATACCGATAGTGAGCTCGGCACCGTGAAGTGCAGCTTCGATGGCCATCATTCTTCCGACTCCGCCGCATCCGGCAAGAAGTACCTTTCCTGAAAGGCAGAGTTTCTTTGCTTCTACTGAAAGAAGAAATCCGTCGCAGTCAGTATTGTAGCCGATAAGTTTTCCGCCGTCATTGAACACACAGTTAACGGAATTGTAACGCTTTGCCGACGCATCAAGTTCATCGACATACGGAATGATGTCCCTCTTGTATGGGATTGTGATGTTGAAGCCGTTGAGCTTCTTAAGGTCATCCATTCTGCCTGCAAATTCTTCAGCAGGAATATCGGTACAGTCATAAGTCGCTTCGATGCCGCTTATCTTAAAAAGCTCATCGTGAATGAAAGGCGACATGGAATGTCCGAGAGGATGGCCTATTAATGTGTATTTCTGCATTTAAAACGATCCTTTCAAATTTATTTCGCGGGTACACATGCCCCGTAATGTGTAAGATCATCAGAATTCAGCGTTTTCAATAGCTTCGGCAGTGTCGCCGTTGAATGCTGTTACGTCTGTAAGAGTCTTCTTTACAAGACCTGTAAGTGTCTTGCCAGGTCCGAGTTCGATAAACTTGTCAAAACCTGCTTCCTTCATTGCAGCGAGTTCGTCAGTGAAAAGAACCGGTGAAACAACATGCTTTGCAAGAAGTGAAGGCATGTCGGAAAAATCAGTGAGTTCAGCCCCGAGAAGGTTTGAGAAGAACTTTACTGAAGGAGCGTTAAACTTAATGTCCTTTATTTTCTCATAGAATTCTTCGCTTGCCGGCTTCATGATCTCGGAA
>JAGDDO010000247.1 GCA_017848205.1 Oscillospiraceae bacterium
GGCAACGGAACTCACAAGACTTCCAAGCTCCTTGCCGATGAGGGACTGAATATAATCGGTCTTCCTAAGACCATTGACAACGACATTTACGGAACAGACGTAACTTTCGGATTCCATACCGCAGTTGACATTGCGACTGACGCTATCGACAGACTTCATACAACAGCGGCAAGCCATTCAAGAATTCTTTTCTGTGAGATCATGGGCAACAAGGCCGGCTGGCTTACAGTAAACGCAGGTATTGCCGGCGGAGCTGATGTAATTCTCATTCCTGAGATCCCGTACGACATCACAAAGGTAGCTGAGTCACTGACAAAGCGTGCCGAATCAGGCAAGGGATTCTCTATCGTAGCGGTTGCTGAAGGTGCTTTTGACGTTGAGGAAGCCAAGATGAAGAAAAAGGAAAGAGCAAAGAAGAGATCCGAAGCAGGAATTCTTACAGCTACTTCAAGAATAGCTGCTCAGATACAGGCAGCTACCGGCATTGAGTCAAGAGTATGCGTTCCGGGACATATGCTCCGCGGCGGTTCTCCGTCAGCATACGACAGAATACTCGCAACAAAGTTCGGTGTTCATGCAGCAGAGCTTATAAAGAATGAAGATTACGGAAAGACTGTAGCAATGGTAAATTCCGTAGTAACAGCAAATAAGCTTGAAGACATTGCAGGACTTACAAAGTTTGTTGATCCTGAAGGCCAGATAGTTCAGACAGCCAAGAAACTCGGCATTTCATTCGGTGACTGATGTAATAAAATAAAAGAATTATAGTGAACGCATAAAAGATTTATACGTTCACTATAATTAATTCATTTATATTGCCTTGCAGATCCGCAAACTACGTTTGCTCCCTGCATATCGGCTAATAGTAAACGAAAAATATATTTTTCGTTTACTATATGTCCTTCTGCATTTAAGGTGCGGAAGGGCATTTTTTATGGAAACGCTGATTTATGAATAAATCAGCGTGGGGGGGGCGGGGCGAAGCCCTGCAACTTTCCTCCCTCCCGGGACTCCGGCGAAGCCGGAGTCCCGATTTAATCAGTGTATAATTGTAATATTATCTGAGTGGATGCATACAGGATATTGAGAAAAGGCAGTGCGCCAACAGACGCAGAATTCTTTTATACAATTTTAGTGGAATATGCCTTCAGACATCTGCCCGAATCAGCATATTGACCATGCATTATCTATTGACAGATTAAAGAAAATGATGTAAAATTAAATTAAGAAAACGTATACATAATTAAAATGTATCACGTTTAATCAGCTTTTTAAGAAGAATGTCTCCGGTTCAGTACATGTCGGAGACTTTATTTCAGGATGAATATTGTAAAGGATGTTGATAACAATGGCTTCAGTTTCTTTCAGAAAAAGAGCAGTTGCTTTTACAGCTGCTGCAGCACTTTCGATCACTGCATTTAACGTACTTTCTGATGCTGCAAGAAAAAATATCATAAATGCTGCTGACAGTGTAAACTATGAATGGGATACTCTCAGAATGGGCGGCGCCGGTTTCGTTTCAGGTATCGTTGCCGGTAAGAATGAAATGTATCTCCGTACAGACGTAGGCGGAGTTTACAGATACGACTACGATCAGAAAAGATGGGTACAGCTTTTCGGATTTATAAACGAAGATGACAGAGGACTTCTCAGCTGCAAGGGTATCGCTATTGACCCTACAGACGATATGACAGCTTATTTCCTCTGCGGCTGCGCTTACTTCTCTGACGCAAAGACAGTTATATACAAGACTACTGACGGCGGTAAGACATTTACAGGCGTTGATGTTACAGAACATATTCAGGTCCACGGAAACGGTGACGGACGTGAATGTATCGAACCTATCGCAGTTGACCCTGACAATCCGGATACTATCTATGCAGGCGGCGACGTAACTGCCGGCAAGTCAGCGCTTATCAAGTCAACAGACGGCGGTAAGTCATGGAAGCCGGTTGAAGGCTATGATGCGCTCGGTCTCTTCTCAGGCGAACTCAAGTATCCTTCATGGACAGACCACATGGTAAGAGGAACAGAACCGGCCAAGCTTTACAACGAACAGAACGGTATCGGCTGTATTTACGTTGAAGGCGGCAAGGTTTATGTCGGCACTTCAGTAAAGGGCGAGGCAAACGTTCACGTTGCAAGCGTCAAGGACGACAAGTTTGAAGCTGTAAAGGCTCTTCCGAACGACAATTATCCGCTTTCCATAACAAGTGACCACAACGGAAATCTTTTCTTCACATATATCGGCGGTCTCGCTTTTGCGGGTGCTTCCGGCGGTGCCTATAAGTACAATATCGCTTCAGGAAAGGCTGAAAAGCTTACCGTATCCGATAACTCTATCGGTATGATCGAAGTTGACAAAAACGATCCGAACAAGATGTTCGCACGTACATGCGGTATGTGGTCAGACCAGTGGTTCGGCGATGAATGGGTACAGGACGATCCTTCAACTCCTGAAAATGAAGGTACTATCGGCTGGGGCGACCACTTCTTCCGTTCATCTGACGGCGGTAAGACATGGGAGGATATCACTCCTGGTGCAGGTCCGACAGATTACTCTACAGGCACAGGCGTAAAGAACTTCATCTCACTCCCGCTTGCTACCAACGGCTATGACTGGGCCTACGGCAAAGCTTGTCACTGGGGAAGCAGCATCGTTATCGACCCGAGAGACAAGGAAGGCGACAGACTTCTCCTCACTTCCGGTAACGGCGTTTTCGCCTGCGACAATGCGTGGGACGAAAAGGGTATCCAGTTCTACTTCCAGCCTGACGGTGTTGAGGAATGCGTAAGTCTTGACTTCTTCAGCACAGCTGACGGTCTTGACCTTTCTGCTATCGGTGACTATGACGGATTCGTTCATACAAATCCGAATGAAGTGCCTGAACAGTACAATCCGAATATGGGTTCTACATCCGCTATCACAGTTTGCCCTCAGAACACAGACGTATGGGCAAGAACTGCAAACGGTGACGGAAACAACACAGGAAGCGGCTACTATACACTTGACCGCGGCAAGACATGGAAGGCATTCAAGCCGGCATGCACAGGCGGTAAACTTGCTATAACTGAGCTTTCAAAGGGCAAGTACAGAGTTATCAATACCCGTCCTAAGGGTGGTGCGTCCTATTCTGATGACTGGGGTGCAACATGGAAGGACTGTACAGGAATTCAGGCTTCAAAGGGAGCGTATGCACTTGTGGATCCTGATGATCCGAAGATCGTGTATGCTACAGGTGCACAGTACAATGAATACTGGTCATCTGATATGTCCAAGAAGGAACCTACATACGATGAAGCTCATTATTCCTACTTTGTAAGTGAAGACTACGGTGCTACATTTAAAGAAACACGTGTCTGCCCTTATAACTGGGAACTTACATGGAAGTTTGAACATACCGGCGATCTTGCTTATGTCGGCAATGGTACTGTTGCTCTTGCCGGTGCAAACCACGGACTTTACCTCATTTCTGACAAGGGTGCAAAGGTAGAAAAGCTTGACAGCGTTGCATATGCAAAGTGCGTAGGCTACGGTGCTCCTGAAAAGAAGGGTGACGTAAACACACTCTTTATCTACGGCAAGCCGAAGGATTCAGATCCTGAAGGTATCTACCGTTCACAGGATGCCGGAAAGACATGGGTATGCATCAACACAGATCACCTTTACGGCGGTACAGGTAACGGTAACTATCTTGTAGGCGACATGGACGAATTCGGCAAGGTTTACATGTCAACTGTCGGCTGCGGTATCGTATACGGCCAGATAAGCGACGGGAGCCCGAAACCTAAGCCTACTGCAAAGGCTTCTCCGACTCCTACAGTAAAACCTACTGAAACAGCCAAGCCTACAGCAGAACCAACTGAGTCAGCTTCACCTACATCAAAGCCGACAGCATCACCAACAGCATCTCCGACATCTACAGCTACTGCAAAGACAGGTGAGATCGTAACAGGTGACATCGACTTCAGCGGTAAAATAGACGTTACCGACCTGACAACACTTTCACTTTACCTCCTCGGTGACAAGGATCTTTCCGAAGATGCTCTGAAGGCAGCAGATACCGACGGAGACGGAAAGGTTGCCCTTACAGACCTTGCAACTCTCAGACAGTACATCTCAAAGAAGATCACAAAGCTTGGAAAATAATTAAGCAATCAGGAAACACTGATTATTTCATAAATCAGCTGGGGTGCGGAGCGAAGCCCCGCACCCCGATTAACAATGTAAAATAAACTGCAAGCCGCTTATTTACGGACGATGTAAATAAGCGGCTTTTTTCTTGTGGTATTGACAACTTTATATAAAAAATGGTAAAATGGAATAGACGTTAAAGAGATTTTTTTCGATTAATGTAACGCTGATCTATTTATATAACAGCGTGGGGCACGGGGCGAAGCCCCGAATCCTTCCAATTCGGAAATCCGGCGAAGCCGGATTTCCGGTTTGATCAGTGTTCTTAATATAATAGAAACCATTATTGAGAAAGGAACCAAAACAGATGCTGAACTGGCGTACACCGCAGACGGAAGACATAGATCTGCTTAATCAGTATGCGGAAAAAGCAGGTGCATTTTCAAGTGATGCTTCGCCTGTAAATGTATTTCTTCTGAAGGAGAAATACAATATCAGAATAGCTGAACAGGACGGATTTCTGTTCCGTAAATATTCCGGGACGAA
>JAGDDO010000023.1 GCA_017848205.1 Oscillospiraceae bacterium
AAAAGAGATGTAGAGCGCCAGGCGCATCCAGGAACGCTGGACTTTGATCGTCCCGCGGCAGAGGTCGGCAATATAGGAGATCGACTGGAAGGTGTAGAACGAGATGCCGATCGGCAGCGGCAGATCCGGCCGCGGGATGTTCGCACCGAAGGCTTTGTTTATCACATCGACTACAAATCCGCTGTACTTGAAAACGAAGAGAAAACCGAGGTCGGCCACCATGGACACCACCAGTGCGGCGCGCCGTTTTCCCTTGCTTTCCGTCCTGTTCATGTAAAGGCCGGCCGCATAGTCCACAAGACTTGATGCGATCATTACCCAGAAGTAAGCCGGCTCACCCCAGGAATAGAAAAGAAGTCCTGCAATAAGCAGTATGATATTTTTACACTTTTTTGGTACCAGCATATAGACAAGCAGTACTGCCGGCAGGAAAAAGTATAAAAACGTTATACCCGAAAATACCATTTATTCTGTCTCCCCTTTGTTTTCTGTAAGTTTGTAAAACTCTTCCCTTGTCATCATTGTATTGAAAGCTTCCAGCATTCCTGTAGTGGAAAGCCGTTCCGGAAGTCCTATCTTTTTAAGGATCGTTCTCCGTCTTTCCGCACTGTCCTGCATTCCCGTAAGACCCGCCTCGTAAAGATCTGTCCTCGTTATAAGATCACGTACCGGTCTTTCGGTGTTTCCGTCATCGGTAAAGCTTATTCCCGCCTTGCGGAAAGCCTCGATTATGAGTTCCTTTTTTATACCCTCAACCCCGAGTTTTCCTTCGCAGGACGGTTTTTCCTTTCTCTTCTCCTTGCCGAAGACATCCGGAATATACACATTGGTTATCTTTCCCTCCGGTACAGATCCTTTGAGATATCCTCTTATCTTGAATCCTGCACCGTCCGGATCGGTAAGAATGATTATTCCCCTGTGCTTCGCGTAGAATCTTATGAGTTCAAGCTTTTCCTTATCTTTAAAAATGCCGTAGCCGTTGGTCACTATGATAGTTGCGTCGATTATCGACTCGAGCTTTATCTTGTCGTATTTTCCCTCAACGATCACAGCCTGTTCTGTTCTCAGCAAACCATTCACGCTCCGTTTCCGGCTGCAAGCATCTGCGCCACAGACTGCTCGATGATTATTTTCTGGTCAAGCCTCGTCGACTTGCATTCAAGATCAGCCTTTTCAAGTATTTCAAGGCACTTTCTTAAGTGTGCTGTACTTGTTTTCGCAGCGTCACGGAAAGCATTGCGCACTACGAACCCACGTCCGTGGTATCCGAAATCTGCCTCAACTTCAGCCTCTTTCACACCCGAAGCTCTTGCAGCTGACGCTCTGTAAAGATCCATGAAAGCGGACGCCAGAGCTGATATGATAAGGACCGCTTCAGTTTTTCCGGATGTAAGGTCATCAAGAATGGTAAAGGCAGCTTTCGAATTTCCCGAAGTTACCGCCGATGCCATGGCAAACGCCGTGGTGTCTATGCCGACGGCTACCATTTCATCGATCATTTCTGCAGTTATCTCGTCACTTCCCGCATATGATGAAAGCTTGTCTATCTCGTTTGTGACCCTTAGCGTGTCACCGAGACAGATAAGTGCAAGCTTTTCAGCATTCTGCTTCGAGATGGATGAACCGTTTTCCGATGCAAGCTTCATTATCTCGCCGGCCATATCAGCCGGTTTTCTGAGATCAGCTTCGGATACGGAACCCGCCTTCGTACAGGCGTCGATTATCTTTTTGTTCTTGGCTGTCGGAACCTTTTTTCCGCCTTTTACATCAAATCCTGTAACGGAAAACAGAAGCACTGTCTGATCCGGCACATCCGCAATAAAAGCTGTCAGAGCCTTAAGATCATCTGCATTCAGGGATTCACCGTTTAGGTCGTTTACCTCAACAAAATTCCAGTCGGTAAACATAGGGCAGATCTCAGCAGTATCGAGGAAAGCGCTGACTTTCATTTCGTCGCCGCTGAACTTGCTGTAATCTGATGCGGTATAGCCCTTTCCGAGATACTTTCTGCGCACGAGCTCTGCCAGAGCTGAGACACGTCCGGCATCTTTTCCGTATATGTAATAGACATTCCTTGTAATCGCTGACTTTAGTTCCTTTTCCAGTTCAGCCGGTGTGATAAGTGCCATTGTCCACCTCATTCAAGTCTGTAGACTTTAACCTTTCCTGATTCTGATTGTCTGACCGCAACGTTCTGCTCCGTAACAGCACCTTCGCCGGTGTCTATTCCGGATTCATCTATTTTTATTATATTACCAAGGTAATCAATCGTTACTCCGCCTTCCGGAACTGCTCTGACTGTGTATTTTCCTCTGTCGAGGAAAAGTCCCTCACTGTCAAAATGCTCCGGATCGCATCCGCATATTTCCGCACCGTACTGCGCATAAACATCTTCCGGCACATAGACGTGATCAACATCGTTAAGCACGAGTCTGCGCGAATAGGAGGCCATGCTCTGGTACGGATCCTTCATAAAGGACACCGAGTCGATATGATGCACACCGCGTATATCCGCAAGCTTTGAAATGTAGCGGGAAGAAGTCTGCTTTCCCGTAAGATCGATGACGTCATTGTATTTCCCCATCGATATCATTACAGCAGATGAGCGTGAGGTACCGGTACGGCATACCGAAAGAATATTTCTGTTCATCTGACCGTTTATGACAGACGAAGCGATGAAAACTGCCGCCGAAATGCACATTGCCGCAAGGGTGCTTTTTCCGCTTCTGTATCTGAAAGCCGTAAAGGCGACGAAAACAGTAAGGAAAAGCGTAAGTACGGGAACAAATCCACGGCCGAGGGAAACTGACGAAAGACCGGTGTCCGAAAGAAAGGACGAGATCTTTATAACAAGTTTCGAAGCAAGTCCGCCTGCCATGAGCAGAGGATATGCGAAAACGTCCGCTCCGCCTGTAAGCGTAACTCCGAACCCGCAGACAAGTGCAAAAGTACACAGCGGTATTATGATAATGTCAGAGAGCGGCGAGATAAGCGACGCCTCGTCAAAGAACATTACCGAAAAAGGGAACACACAGACCGAAATACAGAACACCCCGGCTGCTTTTTTTCCCATCCGTGCCAAAAATCCTTCGTCACTCATACCGTCGGTAACGTACGGAACGAGAACTGACGCTCCGAAGGTACCTGCCACCGACAGCAGAAATGATGAGCTCCGGATAAGACACGGCGAGTGTATAAGAAGAATTATCGCTGCAATGCTCAGTGAATTGAGCGGATCAGGCTTTCGTCCGAACAGTCCCGCACTGCAGATAAGAGTCATCATAAGAGCCGCTCTTATCACGGAGACCTGCATTCCGGAAAACACGGTAAAAACTATTATAAAGCCTTCCGTAACGAAAAAGCGCTTCTTTAACGTCAGTTTTGTTTTTTCAAGAACTGCTGAAACAAGACTTACTAAAAGTGCAAGATGCATTCCTGAAACCGCGAACATATGTCCGGTCCCGCAGCGGTAAAGTTTCTTTTCCGTATTCTCGTCAAGACCGCTCTTTTCGCCCATCAGCATTGCAGTTATAAGCGCACCGTATTCTCCCGGCAGGACCGAACTGATCTTTTCCGAGATATGGTCACGGTAACGGTATACTGTTCTGCGGAAGGAAAACCGGTTTCCGGGTGTTATCTTCACGCTTTTTATTTTATCGGTCTTAAGAAAGATCCCTTCGGAAGCGTAGTGATCCTTCGCCTTGAAAAGAAAACTGTTTTCAAACTCCGAAGGCGTGCAGGTAAACGACAGTGTATCGAAATACGTACAGTCAAGAGTGTTTACCGTACACAGAAGCTTTGCATGTGTCACGTCGCCTGCCCTGCCGTCAAGAAGATACTGCGACTTTCCGTCGGCACGGTCAGTAATTTCTGTCACTCTGCCTTCGTAACGTATCTCCTGTCCGGCAAGGTCTCTTATTTTCTCGCATACAATACGGTCGTTCAGTGTGAAGGTGACCGCACCGGCAATGAAAAACAGAGCTGCGACAGCGTAGTAAGCGAATTTTCTGACAGTCTTCCAAAAGAAAAAGGCAGACACCAGCAGTGTTACAAGCATTGCCGGTATCTGCGTATCCGGTTGGAAAAAGGAAGCAAAGAACATCCCGGCTGTCCACGGGACCCCGGCATAGATCATCTTTCGCTTCATCCGATGCTGTCCCTCCGGAAATTATTTAAAAAACAGCGGAAGCTTTTCGAGGAACACGATGTCTGATCTTTCTGCAGCATCGCCTTCAGCGAGAGCCGCACATGACTGAACGACTGTGCCGCCTGCCTTTTCGATAAGCTTTTCCATAGCTGTGAGTGATTCTCCTGTACTTATTACATCGTCAACGATGAGGACCTTTTTACCCTTTATAACTGCTGCCTTTTCGTCACCGAGGTGAAGCATCTGTTCGTCCTTTGTGGTAATGGACTTTACGTTCACACTTACAGGATTGGTCATGTAGACCTTGACTGATTTTCTTGCAACGACGTAGTTCTTTCCTGACTGACGCGCCATTTCGTAGGCAAGCGGAATTCCCTTGGCCTCGGAAGTGAGGATGATGTCGAAGTCAGTTACCTTTTTAAGAAGCTCCTCAGCGCATCTTACAGTGAGTTCAACGTCTGAAAACATGATGAACGCTGCAATTTCAAGCTTGTCGTTTACAGGATATCTTGTAAGTTCTCTTGTAAGTCCTG
>JAGDDO010000024.1 GCA_017848205.1 Oscillospiraceae bacterium
ACACTCCTCTTTTTATAACATCATACAATTCCAGTGTATAAAATTTATGAAACAGTTATAAAACGCTGATTTTTTCTGTCAGTATTGACTTTCAAATCCCAAAGTAATATAATTTACATTGGACTCTGATCAGTACTTTTATAAGTTACGCAAGCTTTTCGGGGGTGGGCTTCCCAGACGAGTGCTTCCAGATGTTCAGATAAGATCCAATTATAGTTTTACAAAGTCTGAAAGGAATGTTTTGAATGGATTATATTTTATTCATCGCCCTCATCCTTATGTCAACCAAGGTTCTCGGACTTATGACAAAGAAGATACATCTTCCTCAGGTAGTCGGAGCACTCATAGCCGGTCTTGTTCTCGGACCTGGTCTTGGTCTTGTTCATGAAACAGAGTTTATCAAAAATATTTCCGAGATCGGCGTTATCGTACTCATGTTTTCAGCCGGTCTTGAAACAGATATAAAGGAACTGAAAAAATGCGGTCTCGCTTCATTCGTTATCGCACTCATAGGCGTTATCGTTCCTCTTGCCGGAGGATTCGGCGTTGCACATTTCTTCAATAACGGCGAAACGACACTGCCGACAAGCACATTTCTCCAGAACATCTTCATTGGTGTAATACTTACTGCCACATCGGTCAGCATTACAGTAGAGACACTCAAGGAGCTCGGCAAGCTTTCATCCAATGCCGGAAATGCGATAATCGGCGCCGCACTCATGGATGATATTCTCGGCATTATCGCTCTTACAGTAATAACAAGTATCGCTGACCCAAACGCTCCTGGAATCGGAACTGTACTTCTCAAGATCCTCGGCTTCTTCGTATTCGGCGGCGTTTTCGGTGTGGTATTCCACATTCTCTTCGTAAGATGGACCGACAAAACAACTGCAAAGCTTCACCGTTACAACGTAATGAGCTTCGCGTTCTGTCTCCTCTTTGCCTACGTAGCTGAAGAACTCTTCGGCGTTGCAGATATCACAGGCGCTTTCCTCGCTGGTATCCTCATCTCAACAAGTACGAAGATCAAATACATCTCATCACGTTTTGAAACTCTTTCATACATGCTTCTTTCACCTGTATTCTTTGCAAGCATCGGTATAAACGTAAAGCTTTCGAAGGGTGATATGAATTCGACCATCATCATCTTCTCGCTCCTTCTCCTTGTAGTGGCAATACTTACAAAGATAGTCGGATGCGGCCTCGGAGCAAAGCTCTGCAGGTACACGACAAAGGAAAGCCTGCAGATAGGTATAGGAATGGTTTCACGAGGCGAAGTTGCCCTTATCGTAGCAAACAAGGGACAGGCTGTAGGCCTTATGGATGACAGATACTTCGGTCCTATAGTAATCGTAGTCGTTATTACAACGATAATCACTCCTATTCTTCTTAAAATAGTCTTCGCCGACAAGAACGAAAGCGGCAGCGTTCCGGCTGAGAAGGCTGCAAATTAACAAACGTAATAATCAGATAAAACATAAATATAAAACAGATCAAACCGGTCATCCGTATAAATCATACGGGTGGCCGGTTTGTATATATACTGTATTCACTTTTTTCTGAAAACACCGTTTTGCGCTGAACACGTAACCTGAAGCCTGCGTGCTTCACACCGCATATCGTGGTCATGTGCTGTGAATACCGGCAGTCACATCTGACTGATGATCTTTGCCGCTGCCTTCAGTTCTTCCTTGCGCTTTCTGTGGTCGGGCATTATACCGGTCATAAAGTTATAGAAAGACGGTGAATGATCCTGGTGGATGAAGTGGCTGTATTCGTGGCAGAAGACGAATTCTATGAGCCTTTCATCGTACTTGATAAGCTCGCGGTTGATACTCATGCGGTATTTCCTCGGATTGCAGCTTCCCCAGCGGGACTTCATCTTCTTGAATGAATAGTCCGGTTCGTGGGATACGTAGTTTTTGAAACGTTCGTACATAAGGTGCCCGTAGGCCGGCAGCACACGTTTGCACTGGTGGTCGTACCAGGCGTTTATAATAGCCGAGACACTACTGCCCGCACTGTAAACGATAAGGTCGTCGCCGTCTATGGTGACCATATTCGACGCAGCCTTCTCAAGCTTCACTGTAAGCGGTTTTCCGAGCAGATAAACCACACTCCCGTCCTCAACCTTAACAGGTACCTTCTCTGCTTCATGGCTTTCAAACCGCTCCAGCAGTTTCATTATTTCCGCTTCCCTGATTTTAAAAAGCCGGTCAACATATTCCGGATCCACCCGTTTATTCGCAGAAACATGAATAACTCCGCCTGCCCTGACACGCAGGTTGATGTTCTTGACGTTTTTGTATTCCAGCTCGTACTCGATTTCTCTGCCGGAAAGTAATATTTTTCTCATCATGAAATAAATCTCCTAATCTTCTCCAATGGATTATATACCATATTATACTATGATTTTAACTGTTTTTCAATAGCTAAACAGAAAAAAACTTCCACAAACATCCCAAAAGATTTTTGTGGAAGTTTTTGCATTGTTACTAAAGCGTATATTTTCCAGTGCAGATGGCAGATCTGTGAAAGCATGTGCCGCCGCATACTGCAGAGTGAAGGGGCGAAGCCCCTTCACAAAAATACCCCCTTCCCAGGGGGAAGCGGGCAGGGGGATGGGGATAAAACTACCTTTTATGCGGCCTGCTCGTCGAGGTAAGCAAGCGCCTGAACAGCGTCCCAGAAAATTCTGTCTTCGCCGACCTTTTCGATAAATCCGGCACGTTCGAGTGTACCGCGTACACGAGACTGAACGCCGCTGAAAAGGATGTTTACACCGTTCTTTGTATAAGTATCGAATATTTCTTCAAGCTCTGCAATAGCCGAGTCATCGATCGTAGGCACACCACGCATCGAGAACACGATAGCCTTTGAGTTTTCGAGCTGTGAAAGGCAGTCTGTAAGCTTATCCTGTGTACCGAAGAACATAGGACCTGCAAGGTAAACAAGCTTTGTGTGCTTGAGAGGGCTTACGAGCTCGTGGCCTGCATCTGCAAG
>JAGDDO010000248.1 GCA_017848205.1 Oscillospiraceae bacterium
AAAACACCGCATTCCTCGTGGATGCTGTCAAACATTTTTACACCTCTGTTACAAATATTGTTCGCTGAGCTTATCTATTATTGCAAGAGCTGCAAGGCTCTTCTTCTTACGCTTGTTCATAGCGTACTGTTCGAGATAAGAGTGAGCTTCCTCCTCGGTCATGCCTTTATACTGCATAAGCATGAATTTTGCTTTGTCTACAGCTTGTATCTCGGCTATTTTTTCTTCAAGCCGCAGATTTTCACGGTATAGCTTCAATGAACGGTTAACAGCTATATCTATGGTTTTGACAAGCTGATACAGAAGAGTTCGGCTGAAAGGTTTTCCGATGACGATTATACCGTTTTTTTCGGCATTGTCGTTGATCTTTTCAGCGTGTTCGTCTTTAATCATGAATATACAGTTTGCTGCAGTTTTTTCTATAATATACTCTGCAAGCTCAAATCCCGATTCGTCCATTAACGGAGAATTGATTATAGTCAGTTCAACAGAAGGCTCGACATCGAGATAGGTTTTTGCCTGGTAAGCAGATTCAACAAGCTTGGGAGTACATCTGAACGAATCGCGGAGAAAGTTTATAAGAGCTTCAGAGGCGTTTTTATTACTTGATATTACAAGAACCTTTTCCAAAGCTTACCTCCGTCAGAGACTGTAAAAATACTTTTTTTCTTCAAATGCATCCTTGTCATAAGCGCTTGAATACTCATGCCATTCATCACGACTGCGTTTGACAAGGACTTCAAGAACATTTGCAGGTATATACTTTTTTATGAATTCAGATTTTTCAGCCCGATTTGCTGCTTCATCAATTGATACAGGAAGATGTTCAGTCGGACTGTTTTCAGCTGGAAGCTTCATTTTACAGTTTATTCCGTCAAGTGATGCATAGATCATAAGACCAAATACAAAATATGGGTCGCATACACAATCTGCGGCTCTGAGCTCAACAGGAGTATTGTCAACATCAGGATTCATGCGAATAAGCTGCGAACCCTCATCCTTTGCCCATATTATCTCACGGGGAGCAGAGAATTCTCCAAGTCTTGCGTAAGAATTAACTGTTGAGTTTGTGAACAGCGTAAAATCACTTATATGCTTCATAATGCCAGCGGCTGCGTTCTTCAGTGCTTCATTTCCTTCGGCTTTATTTTCCTCCATTAGATCGTTATCAGGGAAGATATTAAAGCTTATATGCATACCGTTTCCACAGTCGTTGCGCAAGGGTTTCGGCATGAAACTTGCATGCACTCCGTGTGTGATAGCGACTGATTTTACAGCAGATTTAAAGCTGAGAAAAGTATCAGCAGCCTTAAGCGCTGAGGAAGCGTTGAAGTCTATCTCGTGCTGACCGCACCCACTCTCATGACGTGATGAAACAGGATGTATACCCATTTGTTCAAGTGTAAGGCATACATCACGGCGTATATTTTCTCCCTTGTCATCTGGAGCAACATCACAGTAGCCTGCATAATCATGAGGAGTTTTTGTAGGAAGACCGTTTTCATCGTTTACAAAGAGTGTAAATTCGCATGAGGTACCGAAACGAAAACAGTATCCTGCTGAAACGGCAGCCTTCATGGCTGTTTTTAAGAAATATCTGCCGTCACCTTCAAAAGGAGTACCGTCAGCATAACGGATAAAGCAGAACATTCTGATAACTCTACCTTGCTGAGGACGCCATGGCAATACTGTCATGGTGTTTACATCTGGAAATAGGAAGAGATCTTTTCCTGAAGCTGCTTCAAAACCTGTGATCTTTTTGGCTGTTATCCTGACACCGCGTTCAAAAGTTACTGCAAGCTCTGATGAAAGAATAGATATGTTTTTTAGTTTGCCGTGGAGATCGCAGAATGTCAGTTTTACAAACTTAACATCGTTTTCGTCGATATACTGTAAAATCTCATTTTCAGAATAGATCATTTTATCCTCCGTTTTCATAAATTGGTATATCCCATAAGGTATTCGTCTACTTCAGCGGCAGCGTCACGTCCTTCACGGATAGCACGTACAACAAGAGATTGTCCGATATGCATATCCCCAGCAGTGAATACATTATTTATATTTGTGGAGTGTTTGCCTGCTGCAGTCTTTACGTTTGTACGCTGATCGAGCTCAACACCGAAAGCTTCGGCAATATAGCTTTGACAGCCTAAAAATCCTGCAGCTATGAGGCAGAGCTCACAAGGAAGAATTTCCTCGGAACCTTCGATCTCATGAGGCATTTTTCTGCCTGTTGCCTTATCCGCTATAAATTCGAGCTTGACTGTTTTAATTGCCTTAAGAGCGCCTTTTTCATCCTTTATAAATTCCTTGACTGTTGTGCAATATATACGCGGATCATGTCCGAATACCGCTATTGCCTCTTCCTGACCGTAATCTGTCTTACAAATTCTCGGCCATTCTGGGAAGGGATTGTTCTCAGCTCTTTCATCAGGTAGTTTCGGCATCATTTCAAGCTGTACAACTGATTTACAGCCGTGTCTTACAGAAGTTCCGACACAGTCATTTCCTGTGTCACCGCCTCCAATGATAACAACGTTTTTATCCTTAGCGGATATATATTTACCGTCTTTCAGCTCTGAATCAAGCAGGCTTTTGGTGGTAGCTTTCAGGAAATCAACTGCGAAATATATACCATCTGCGTCTCTGCCCTCAGCTTTGATATCACGAGGATTTGATGAGCCGCATGCAAGTATCACAGCGTCGTAGTTATTGAGTATCTCGTCGGCAGATATGTTTTCGCCTACGTTTGAACTGGTTCTGAATTCGACGCCCTCTGCCTGCATAAGAGCTGTTCGGCGCTCAATTATGTGCTTTTCAAGCTTCATATTTGGTATACCGTACATGAGAAGACCTCCGATACGGTCAGAACGTTCAAACACTGTAACGCTGTGGCCTCGTTTGTTAAGAGTATCTGCTGCTGCAAGTCCTGAAGGGCCGGAACCGATTACAGCTATTCTTTTTCCGCTTCTCACTTCCGGTATTTCAGGTTTCATCAAACCATTTGCAAAGCCGAATTCAATAATTGAGTTTTCGTTTTCCTTAACGGTAACTGGTGAGTCATAAACTCCGCAGATACAAGCCTTTTCGCAAAGAGCAGGGCAGACTCTTGAAGTAAATTCAGGGAAATTATTTGTCATCAGGAGACGTTTCAAAGCCTGTTCCTTCTGATTATGATACAGGAGATCATTCCACTCAGGTATCAGATTATTGAGAGGACAACCTGATATCATGCCGCATAGCATCTTGCCGTTTTGACAGAAGGGAACACCGCAGTCCATACATCTTGCTGCCTGTTCGCAACGCTGTTCCTCAGAAAGCTGAACATGAAATTCGTTATAATCCTTTATTCTTTCTAAAGGTTCCTTAGCTGATGTTTCAGTTCGTGTATATTCAAGAAAACCGGTATATTTTCCCATGACTCACGCCTCCTTTCTGATAAGTTCAAATGCTTCGATTTCTGCCTTTTCACTGCTCATGCCGTCTTTTTCAAGAGCTGCAACAGTGGATTGTATTTTAGCATAATCGTGAGGGATAACCTTTTTGAAGCAGGGAAGATACTTTTCAAATTCATCAAGTATGAGTTTTGCCTTTTCTGAACCTGTTGCCTCAGCGTGTTCAGTAATTATTTCTTTGAGCTCGGCAATATCTTTTTCCTTGCTTAATGTTTCAAGTGATACGAGAGACTTATTAAGTCTTGTATATAGGTCGTGCTGTTCATCAAGAACATAGGCTATACCGCCTGACATACCTGCGGCAAAGTTTTTGCCTGTCCGTCCGAGGATAACTGCACGTCCGCCAGTCATGTATTCACAGCCGTGATCTCCGACGCCCTCACAAACAGCAATCGCACCGGAGTTCCTTACGCAGAAGCGTTCACCGGCAACTCCGTTTATAAATGCCTTGCCTGATGTAGCACCATAGAGCGCAACATTTCCGACAATAATGTTTTCGTCTGCCTTAAATGCTGACTTTTCAGGAGGGAAAAGTACAAGCTTACCGCCGGAAAGACCTTTTCCGAAATAGTCATTGCTGTCGCCGCAGAGCTCAAGAGTAAGTCCTTTTGGTATGAATGCTCCGAAGGACTGGCCGCCGCTTCCTGTACATTTAATTGTATAGTTATCGTCCGCAAGCACATTTTCACCGTGTATACGTGTTATTTCTGCTCCGAAAAGTGTTCCTACCGAGCGATCTGTATTTACGACATCTATGGATATAGTTTTGGATGTGCCGTTTTTCAATGCGTTTCCTATCTTCTTCATTATAACACGTCTGTCAACTGTCTTGTCAAGTTCAAAATCAAATACGTCTTTTTCATCAAAGTGCTTCTTTGCGTCAGAAATCTGCTGAGTAAGGATATTTGTAAAGTCGATATGCTTATCTGAAGCACTTTTCTTAACACACAGAAGATCTGTTCTTCCGACAAGCTCATCCAGAGTGCGTATACCGAGCTTTGCCATATATTCACGAAGCTCCTGGGCGATGAAGTGCATGAAGTTGATGATATATTCGGGCTTGCCGCGGAAGCGTTTGCGAAGCTCCGGATTCTGTGTGGCAATTCCCATAGGACAGGTATCAAGGTTACAGACCCTCATCATAACGCAGCCCATCGTTACAAGTGGAGCAGTTGCAAATCCGAATTCTTCTGCTCCAAGTAAAGCTGCAACAAGTACATCGCGTCCAGTCATGAGCTTACCGTCTGTCTCTATACGGACACGCGAACGAAGACCATTGAGCATAAGAGTCTGGTGTGCTTCAGCAAGTCCGAGTTCCCATGGAAGACCAGCGTTATAAATCGAGCTCTTTGGAGCAGCTCCTGTTCCGCCGTCGTAGCCTGAGATGAGTATTACCTGAGCACCGGCCTTTGCAACGCCTGCAGCAACTGTACCCACGCCTGCTTCCGATACAAGCTTAACAGAAATGCGAGCCTTGTCGTTAGCATTCTTAAGGTCATATATAAGCTGAGCAAGGTCTTC
>JAGDDO010000249.1 GCA_017848205.1 Oscillospiraceae bacterium
CCGCAGCAGATAACGTCGTTTACACACATAGCAACGCAGTCGATACCAACTGTGTCATGCTTGTCCATAAGGAAAGCGATCTTGAGCTTTGTACCAACGCCGTCTGTACCTGAAACGAGTACAGGCTTGCTTATACCGGTAAGATCAAGTTCAAAAAGGCCGCCGAATCCGCCGATGCCTGAGAGAACTCCGCTTGTCATTGTCTTGGCAACGTGAGCCTTCATAAGCTCTACAGCCTTATAACCAGCTGTTACGTCAACGCCGGCTTCTTTATAGCTTTCTGAAAAACTTTTCATTTATTTTCCTCCGTATGAGTTGTTTGTCCGCGTCATTCCTTGCCGTCCCAGCAGTAGCTGCAGAGGTTGCATGCCGGAAGACCGATTGCCTTTACAGTTCCTTCAAGTGACTGGAACTCAAGTGATGTAAGCTTAAGTCTCTTACAGATCTCGTTTCTGAGTCTCTGGCCACGTTCAGTGTTTGTATCGCTGTATTCAGCAATGTACTTAACGCCTTCAGCGCCTTCAAACTCATCTATAATTTTTCTTGCGATAAGATCAAGTTCAGAATTGCTTCTTGAGAAGTTGAGATATTTGCATCCGTACATGATAGGCGGACAAGCTGATCTCATGTGAACTTCCTTCGCACCGTTTGCATAAAGGAATTCAACTGTTTCACGAAGCTGTGTACCTCTTACGATACTGTCATCAACGAAAAGAAGCTTCTTGCCGCTTATGAGTTCGTGTACCGGAATGAGCTTCATCTTTGCAACCTGATTTCTGATTGTCTGGTTCTGAGGCATGAAGCTTCTCGGCCATGTAGGAGTGTACTTGATAAAAGGTCTTGCAAACGGGATACCGCTTCGGTTAGCGTAGCCGATAGCGTGCGGAACACCTGAATCAGGAATACCGCAGATGTAGTCAACATCCGGAAGCTTTCCGTTTGCCATATCCTGCTCAGCCATTATCTCGCCGTTTCTTGTACGCATAACTTCTACGTTTACACCTTCGTAAACAGCGGTAGGATAGCCGTAGTAGGTCCAGAGGAATGAACAGATCTTAAGATCTTTCGTTCTTTCTGACAGAATATCGTAACCCTTTGAAGTAAGGTTGATTATTTCACCAGGTCCGAGTTCATAGCAGGTCTCGTAGCCGAGTTTCTGGTATGAGAACGACTCGAATGACAGGCAGTATCCGTCCTCACGCTTGCCCACGAGAATAGGAAGTCTTCCCTCTTTGTCTCTGGCTGCGATGATACCGTCTTTTGTAAGTATCATGAGTGATACTGTACCGTTTATTTTCTGCTGAACGTATTTAATACCTTCAGTAAATGTTGATTTCTGAGCAATAAGAGCACCTACAAGGTCACTTGAATTGATGCTTCCGCTGCTCATTGTTTCAAAGCTTGCACATCCTGAATCGAGGAGTTCCTCTTCGAGTTCACGCGCATTGTTTATGATGCCTATTGTACAGACAGCGTATACACCAAGCTTTGAACGAACGAGGATCGGCTGAGGATCTGTATCGCTGATACAGACGATACACATGTTGCCTTCCATTTCCTCAATGTCTTTTTCAAACTTTGTTCTGAAAGGAGAATTTTCGATGCTGTGGATAGCTCTCTGGAAACCCTTTGATGCAGAATAAGCGGTCATACCGCCTCTTCTTGTACCGAGATGTGAATGATAGTCAGTGCCGAAGAATACATCTGTTATACAGTTGTGTTCTGAAGCAGCTCCAAAAAATCCGCCCATCGATTACTCACCCATAAGTCTCTTCATGATTTCCTGGTAAGCTTCTTCAACGCCGCCCATATCTCTGCGGAAACGGTCCTTGTCGAGCTTTTCGTGAGTTGTGCTGTCCCAGAAGCGGCATGTATCAGGTGAGATCTCGTCAGCAAGAATGATCTGATCGTGGAAACGGCCGAATTCGATCTTGAAGTCGATAAGGTCGATGTTCATCTTCTTGAAGAAGTCCTTCATGAAGTCATTTACCATGAAAGCGTCCTTGGGGATTGTTTCGATTTCTTCCTTGGTAGCAAGACCGAGACCAAGTGCATAGTAGTCATTGATGAAAGGATCGCCGAGGTCATCGTTCTTGTAGCTGAATTCGAGTGTAGGCTGCTTGAGAGGTGTGCCTTCTTCGATACCGAGCTTCTTTGAGAAGCTTCCTGCTGCTACGTTTCTTACGATTACTTCGAGAGGAACGATCTCAACCTTCTTAACGATTGTTTCACGGTCGTTGATCTCCTTAACGAGGTGTGTAGGAACGCCTGCTTTTTCAAGAAGTCCGAACATGTAGTTTGTCATTCTGTTGTTGATAACGCCCTTGCCGGCAATTGTACCCTTCTTTTCGCCGTTGAATGCTGTAGCATCATCCTTGTATGATACGATTACATAGTCAGGATCAGATGTTGCGAATACCTTCTTAGCCTTTCCTTCGTAAAGCTGTTCAGTTTTCTGTAAATTTTCCATAATAATAACTCCGTTTCCCGCTTTTACGCGATATGTATTACTTTAATTTATTATTAAAATCAGATAAGTTCCTTGATGGTATTCTGGAGCTTCTGATCCTTTTCAGCGATTGTCTTTTTCATCTGAGCCTTCATGTCTGTAAGCTTTGCAGCAAGATCACTGTCTGAAAGAGCAAGTATCTGAACTGCAAGAAGCGCTGCATTGGCTGCACCGTTTATAGCAACTGTTGCTACTGGAACACCCTTAGGCATCTGTACTGTTGCGAGAAGTGCGTCCATACCGTCAAGACGTGATGACTCCATAGGAATTCCGATGACCGGAAGAATAGTATAGGCTGCAAGAACACCTGCGAGATGAGCTGCCATACCAGCTGCAGCAATGATAACACCGAAACCGTTAGCTGCTGCATTCTTTGAAAACTCAGCTGCTTCCTCAGGTGTACGGTGAGCTGACATTACATGGATCTCAAACTCAACACCAAAATTCTTAAGTTCTTTTGCCGCATCCTTAACTACAGGAAGATCACTGTCACTGCCCATAATTATAGCTACTTTCTTTGCCATGTCTGAAATAACCTCCTAAAACAAATATAACTGCGACATAGTCACAGTTATTAGAATACAATATATCTATAAAAATTTACAGGTATGCTGTTACTTGAAAAACATGAAGAAGAAAATGATATTCTGTAATTCATAACAACACCTCATAAATCTGATTATACAGTCGTCTAAAAAATATTATACAATATTCTATCCGTTTTTTCAACAGTTTTGTCAAAAAAAAATTTATAAAACTTGACCTTAAAAAATCGGTTTTTTATACATTCTATAAAAACAAAACCCGGAATCTGAAAAAGAATCCGGGTAAGTGTTTTATAAGTAATTAAAAGATCACTTTTTAGCTGCTGCAAGAGCCTTGTCAGATTTACGTACAAGGAAGAGTGAAAGAAGAAGAGCAACTATATAAAGTGCTATTGTGAAATAAAGAACGTTCTGGTATCCTACAGGATTGATCAGGATAGCCTTGCCTGAAGCATCAGTACCGTGTTCAATGAACTCGCCTGAGTGGTTTACAATGTATGTAGCAACCTGATTTCCTGTGAGACCTGCAAATGCCCATGCAGAAAGAGTGATACCGTGGATAGCGGAAATAGAACCCATTCCGTAGTGGTCAGAAAGAAGTGTAGGAACGTTTGAGAAGCCGCCGCCGTATCCGGCATTTACTATGAAGATGAGTGCAAGCACGAGGAAGATAAGAAGTCCGTTGCCTTCGCCGTTCTTGATACCCTGAGTTACCATTACAATACCTTTAAATGCGATAGAAAGAATAAAGATGAGCTTGTAGATAGTGTTTCTGTCCTTCATTGTGTCAGCCCATGCAGAGAAACCAAGACGTCCGCCTGCATTGAATACTGCTGAGATTGTTGAGATAAGACCTGCATAAGCTACGAGACCTACACACTTAACGATCATCTTTTCCTGTGAGATAAGAGCAAGACCGCATGTAATGTTGATGTAGAACATTACCCAGATACCGATATAGTTTGTGATAGGCTTTGTCTTGAGAGTAGCCATGATCGAAGGCTTTTCGCCCTTGCCTGTAGGTTCAACCCAGCCGGCAGGCTTTGCAAGGAGAAGATGACCAACGAACATCATTACGAAGTAAACACCTGCAAGAATGAAGAACATCTTGTAGATACCTGTTTCACCGAGGCCTTCGAGCATACCCTGCATGATTGGTGAAGCGATAGCCTTGGCAGCACCGAAACCGGCAACAGCAAGACCTGTTGCGAGACCTTTACGGTCCTGGAACCAGAGCATAAGAGTCTTTACAGGTGAAAGATAACCTGTACCGAGGCCTATACCCATGATAAAGCCGTAGCAGATATAAATGCCTACAAGAGCAAAAGGACTGCCCTTATGTAAACCGCCGTATCTGATGAAAAATCCTGTTCCGGCCATACCTACTGAAAAACAGATAGTAGCGATAAGAGATGATTTGTGGATATCCTTTTCAACAACGTTGCCAAGGAAAGCCGCAGACATTCCGAGGAAGAAGATAGCGAAGCTGAATGCCCATTCAACCGCACCCTTTGAATAGCCGATATACTCTGAAATTTCCTGTGAGAAGATCGACCAGCAGTAAACCGTACCGATACTGCAGTGCAGAAGCAGTGCGGGAATAGCGGCACGCACCCATTTGTTTGAACGCCAGCCACTATTAGTTGTGGTTTCATTACCCATTGAGTAACACTCCTTTATCAAATTTTGCAACAGGGTTTACGCCCGACGCATATATGATTTATTATACCAAAAATCGGCTTTTTAAACAATAACATTTCGGTTACAAATCAGTTACATTTTGATTTTCGGAGCGTTTATTCCCTTCTCAGAAATTACAGATACAGAAATGAATGTATCAGTTTTCCTGCGGGAACTTCAATCCCCACTGCTTTCTGCATTCGTCCATTATTTTCATGATTTCAATTGTTCCCTCATGAGGAACGAGTGCACTTTCCTTTAGGCCTTTACGGAGACATTCATGAACCTCACGTATTTCGTATTCATATCCGTTTATCTCCGGCTCGCAGATGAATTTTTCCGTAACCTGTGCGTTATTATCATAGAGCAGCGCCTCGCTTGTACAGTGAAACCAGTTTCCGAGAGTTATAAAACCTTCGGTTCCTGATACCATTGCGTTATTTGAAAGCTGAAGACGGAAACCGTTATCTGCGGAAACAAAACGTCCGTCACTGTACTTTAAAAGAATGGTGTTGTTGATATCCACTCCGTCACTGCTTATTTCGGCCTCGCTTATTATTTCATCCGGATATCCGAAAATCGCATGTGCAAATGTAAGAGGATAAACACCAAGGTCAAGGAGAGCTCCCCCACCGCAGTCTGCACGGAACAGTCTGTCGTTTTTATCGTAAGGAATGTAGTTGCTGAAATCTGCCTTTATGAAGTTCGGTCTGCCGATTTTTCCGGAATTTATCCATTTAAGAACTTTCAGATATACCGGACGGCACTTCATCCACATTGCTTCCATGAAAAAGACGTTCTTTTCTTTCGCACGGTCAATTATTTCCTTAGTCATTTCTGTGTTCAGCGAAAGTGATTTTTCACAGAGGACGTTTCTTCCGTTTTCGATGCAAAGAATAGCGTCATCATAATGTGATGCCATAGGAGTCGCAATGTAAACAACATCCACGTTTTCATCTTCTGCAAGCTCCCTGTAGCTGCCGTATGCCTTTAATGATCCGTTTTCTTTAGCAAACTTTTCAGCCTTCTCTGCAGTTCTTGAAGCAACAGCATAAAGTTCAGCGTCTTCCGTCCCGTGGATTGCTTCAGCAAATGTGCGTGCTATTTTTCCGGTTCCTATTATGCCCCATCTTATTTTGTCCATATAAACCTCTTTTCTGATGCGAAGCCTGATGATATTCAGTGTCTTCATTAATGTTTATAAACGAAATCGACAAATTAATTGTCACTGACTATAATTATACAGCACATTATTATTTGCTTCAAGTAGAATTGAGCGAAGAACACTTGAATTTCCTCTCTTAATAATGTAAAATTAGAATAGTACACAGAACATAATTTTACGTTCGGTTTAACCGGTTTATTGATGTAAATACTATGAAAACACTGATTAAACCAGCAATCCGGCGAAGCCGGATTGCTGGGGCGGGTAGATTTCGGGGCTTCACCCCGAACCCCACGCTGATTTATGA
>JAGDDO010000250.1 GCA_017848205.1 Oscillospiraceae bacterium
GGAGACCGGCATTTACGCAGGAACTTCAGACACCGAAACTGTTATGTTTCTATAACGGCATTGCCGATAAGGAAGATGTATCTTATTTACGCCTCAGTGATTCTTTTAAGAAAAACATCGGTAAGACAGATGGCGGATCAGACATTGAAGTTATCGTAAAAATGATAAACATCAATAACGGAAGAAATGAAAACCTGCTGAATTCATGCAGACCGCTTAAGGATTATGCAATGTTCGTGGAGCAGGTAAGAAAGTACGGAGCGATATATGACGCAGATGCAGAAGTTGAAAGTGAAAAACTTGCAGATGCGATAAATAATGCAATAGATTCGCTGCCGGAAGATTCGGAAATAAAAGAAATACTGGAATCCAGACGTGCGGAGGTGGTCAAGTTGTGTATCGAAGAATATACCAAAGAACATGCGGATTATGTACGTAAAATCGAAGATGACAGGAAAAATGAAAAAATCAGTCAGCTTGAAAAAGATAAAGATCAGCTTGAAAAAGATAACACTCAATTGAAAGAAGAAAGTGAACGGAAGGACAAGATCATTGCAGAAAAGGACAGGCAGCTTGAAACAGTTGTAAATGGTTTAATCAGACTTGTAAAAGACGGAAAGTTTTCAGTTGACGAAGCAGCAAAATACTCAGGTATTAGTACTGAAGAATTTGAAAAAATGATGAACTCTGAAAAATAAAAGGTATTGGTACAATAACTAAACAAAACCAGCATATCTGACTCACGTAAATACGTGGGGCCGGATATGCTGTTTCGCTTTTAATAAAACCGGTACACGGTTCATTTTTTATTCATCCTCATTAAGAAACTCCATGAAATTACGCTTGTTTTCAAGTGCTGTAGTTGTCGGGCGGCCGAGGTCGTCTCTGGCACCGATCGAGCATTTTACTTCGATAAGACTGAGTGATTTTCTGTTTTTGGCACTTTCGAGTTCACGGTCAAGCTCGTCAAAGCTGCTTACGCATATAGCCGACGGATATCCGCAGGCTTTGGCAATGCCGGTAAGATCGATATTTGAAGCAACTGTCGGCATTCCGCCCACAGTTTCATGGGCACCGTTGTTTATTATTATGTGAATGAGGTTTTCAGGTGACTCCGCACCGATCAGTGCCATGGCTCCCATGTGCATGAGTGCTGCGCCGTCGCCGTCGATACACCACACACGCCTGTCCGGCAGGTTGTTCGCTATACCGAGGGCTATTGAAGAAGCGTGTCCCATTGAGCCTACGGTAAGAAAATCGTATTTGTGTGACTGGCCTTTTGCTTCGCGGATCTCAAAAAGTTCCCTGGAGGCTTTGCCGGTGGTGGAAACAACGGGATCTTCTCCTGAAGCTTGGGCTATATGCCTTATGATATCCTCACGGAGCATTTCATTTTCGTTGCGGTAAGGGACCTTTCCGTCATATGAAAGTGCACCCTTACGCACCACGAAAGCCACCTGTTTTCCGGCGGAAAGAAGTTCTTTAAATCCATTCATTACAGAAAAAAGTTCTTCTTCTGTTGTTTCCCTGTCAATAATGAATGACTTTATATCCATATCATCAAGAAGTTTTACAGTAACCTCGCCCTGATAAATGTGCTGCGGTTCGTCATGCACTCCCGGTTCGCCGCGCCATCCGATTATGAAAATAGCCGGTATCGCATAAACTTTTTCATTAAGAAGGGAAGCAACCGGATTTATAATGTTTCCCTCACCGCTGTTCTGCATATATATTACCGGAACTTTTCCTGTAGCAAGATGATATCCTGCGGCAAGAGCTGTGCAGTTTCCTTCGTTTGCTTCTATAACATGATGTTTTCTGTCTATGCCGTATTTGTTCATAAGATAATTGCACAGCGGTTTCAGCTGGCTGTCCGGAACGCCGGTGTAAAAATCGGCACCGATTATTTCGGTAAGTTTTTCTGCTTTCATAACGTAATCCTTTCACATATTTCCTGATAGGTCAGTGTTTCATGATGATAACGCTGATTTTTATACAGGTGTCCCGGACAGCCAGCTGAAAGCCCTGTGCAATTATCTTATGAACACTTACGGCATTGATCCAGCGCATCACATAATAGCTGCAAATGAAGGCAACTGTACTGCTCTTGCTGCAGGTTATCATCTTGCAACA
>JAGDDO010000251.1 GCA_017848205.1 Oscillospiraceae bacterium
CTCAACCTTGTCCTTCATAACAACGAAATTTGTCTTTGAATCAACCACGCTGTCTTCAGGGCTTGTTACTGTTGCTACAGATGATTCAACAACGCCGTCAACGATCTTAAACTTTACGTCTGCTGTTACCTGATATCCGTCAGGAGCTGAAACTTCCTTGAGTCGGTATTCACCGTCAGGGAGTTTTCCGAAAACTGCAGGAGTATTTGTTGATACCCACTTTATAGTAGTATCGTTGTCTTCGAGTTCGAACTTTGCATCGCCTGATTTTTTAACATCAGTGAGCTTGATGTTCGGAGTCTTTGATGACTTTTCGAGTGTGAGTGTGAGTTCTGCACCCGGAAGTTCCTTTTCATTTGTTACATCGACCTTGCTGATGGTAACTTCAGAAGGAGCATCGATCATTTCGACCGGTGTTTCAACCTTTCCGTCTGTAACAGTGAATGAAACTGTTTCTGCATTTACTGTATATCCGTCAGGTGAAGTGAGCTCTGTGAGTTCGTAGTCACCGTCAGGGAGCTTTTTAATAGTTGTTGATTTTTCACCTGAAGTAAATGTTACCTTATCCTTTTCAGCCTTTACTGTGCTGTTGTTCGGAGAAGTAACTTCTGAAAGATCTGCATCC
This sequence comes from Oscillospiraceae bacterium, assembly GCA_017848205.1. The sequence goes on from JAGDDO010000251.1 coordinate 626, forward strand.
TTGTCCTTAGGTGTGATAACAAGAACTGCGCCAGGGATCTCAGGACCGCCTGTTATTTCTTTCTTGCTTACAGTGATCTCGCTTACCGGTGTTTCCGGTACAGTTGTTACCACCTTTTTAGGCGGATTGAAAGTTACGCTTCCAGCCTGAATGCCGAATGCCTCAGCAGACTTTGCAATGGTAGAACCTGAAACGTGTCCGCCGAGCTTTCCTGAAACATTTGCGTTCGGTGCGAGCACACTGCCCTGGATAGAACCGGTATACTCAACATTTTCAGCATCCGGAACATTATAGAGAATATGTCCGCAGAGAAGCATGTTATCGTTGAACGTGCCGTCTTCCTGTCTGGAATCCTGCTGAACGTTCTTCTTGTCGGTAACTACTATCTGTCCGCCGGCATCCAATACAGGTTTGCCGTCATTGCCCTGTTCATACTGAACAAATTCAAGTGAATAGTGCGGCATTGCAACATCACCTGAACCCGGAACGTTAATGAACACGTACTGATCCATGATATTGCCCGGAACGTAGATCTGAATGAAGTTAGCGTTTGAGAACGCTTCCCACTTGTCAGCCGGGATGTTGAAAACATTCACACCGTCTTCAGTACCGATGAGTTTGTAGGAACCCCACTCCTCTTTCAGCTCACCTGTCTGATCGTAGCCCTTGATCTCGCTTGACAGCTGTTCAACCTTCTGGAATTCAGCGTCAAAATCGATAAGGTCATCAGCAATGTAGAAATTCTGAAGATGCTGTGAATAGTCATCTCTGTTGATGTCCGTGTCGGAAGTTACCGCAAAAATTCTTCTGTCCGCCCCGTTAGCCGGACTGGTAAGGATCTGTTCGATCTTACCTCCGCCTGTGATAACAGTTGCCCCTTTTCCCGTGTACTTACTTCCTATGTCGTATGTACCTCTTTCGTTCTCGATACCCTTTCCGGCAGCAACCCTGCCTTCGATATCCGCTGAATCGAGCGGTATCGTGAACTTGTCCTTTACGAAGATCGTAAAGTCACCGGCCATGCCGAGAAACTTGTCTTCGGCATCCGGCACGTCAAGAAGTTCTGCTTTTTTCTGCGCATTGCCTGTCACATTTTCGATCTCACTGATCGAGTCAGCTCTGTCTGCGTAAACGCTTAGTGAGCTGCCAAGTGTTGTGAAAGACATGAACGCTGCGGTCAGCGCACTCAGAAAACGCTTTTTCTTCTTGTCTGCGTTTCGGATCTCTTCAATCACATTAACCACAATCAATGTCCTCCATTCTATATATTTGGGTTTTAACCCATAAATATCTCATCGTAACAACCTACCTGATACATAGCTTATATTGCTATTGTCTGTTTCCTGTTTCTGACAAAGCACAGGATAGTTAACATCTGAACTTTACACATCATGTCAGCAGGTATTACTGTCAGATATTTTGAATGATCATCTCAGTGAAAAAGCATGTTTTTTACATATTTTTGTATCACTTTCGATAATAATTGTATTTTATATGATACCACAAAGCGAGCCTTATTTCAATTAAATTTTGTACCGTTTAAGTTTTTTTCCGAATTCTTGTAACAAATAACCAAACTGACCGCCCGTTCATTTGTGTTTTTAATTACTATTATAAACGGTCGTTTTTTTGTCCGTCGGAGACCGGACAAAAGCACATGAAAAAACCGGACAGATCTGAACCTGTCCGGCTTTTTAAGCGTACATATCCTGTACTTATTTATTGTCGTTATTATCATTCATGAATGTGTTCTTCAGCTCATTTACGATATCATCCTTCATCGATTTGATATCATTGTAAATGTCTTTTCTTACACTTTTGTTAACTTCGCGCTGAACATCACGCTTTACCTGTCTTGCAAATTCGTTGAACGCTGCAAACGGATCGTTTGCACTGTTTTCATTTGCCTTGTTTTCAGTCTTGGTGCTGTCGAACTGGCTGAAGAAATCCTTAAAGCCGTCGGAAATGTTCTTGAACGGATTCTGTTCATCAGAAGTTTCTGATTCATCGGCTGTATCCTGTCCCTGCGAAGTATTTCCGTAAACAGTCTTATCATCCTTAAGTGAAGCGTAGTTAGATGCCTCACGTCCCGGAATTATGCTGCACTGAGCGTTCTTCGCAAAGAAGCGGAGCTGTGTATATTCGTTATCTTCTGTAACGAACGGTATCTCGAAAAGCTGCCAGCCTTCAACTGTCTTGGAGGCTCTTATGTTTCCGTTGCTGAGAACGTACACTCTCTTGTTTTCGAAGTCACCGTTGTACACGATCTGAAGCTGGCACACTGCCTCGTTTTTAGGGCTGCGTTCGATCTTTACCCAGAAGTAGAAAGTGTACTTCGTGTTCTTTTCAAGAATGAGCTGCTTTGTGCCGATCTCGGTAACATTCGGAGTCCTGTCGCCGATACAGTAAGCCTCGGAAAGTCCTCCCTCGAAATCAGTCACAAAAGTTCTTTCACCTTTTGAAGACGATGTATCTGAACAGATACTCCATTCCCTTGCGTTAAAATAGATCTTGTTTTCAGTGTATTTTGTCTCTTCCATTTTGCTGTTCCTTTCCTGCCTTACGGCCTGTGTACTTTTTTATATATTTATATTATACACAATAAAGATTAAAATTCAATTAAAATGCAGAATTTTTTTCATGAAAATTCAGATATACGGTAAAACCAGCATCATTTCCATCCGGAAATACCAAGAGGCTGCGGAAGATCTCACCCGCAGCCCCAGGATAATTTACATTGTTTTACTTATCACTTTTTTGCGATTTTCTGTTTAAGTGTAGCAAGATCCACTATGTCTGTCTTTCCGTCATAGTTCATATCCGCCATATCAAGCTGATACTGATCAAGTTTCCTGTCGCCTACAAGATAAAGCGAAAGCTCAGTCAGATCTGTTACATCCACTTTGCCGTTTCCGTCAAGATCACCGTCAGGTCTCATTGCAACACCGGCAGTCGCGATCAGATTTTCCTGCACGGTTGTAACAGGCGGAGTCGTGATATCATCAGGCATCGCTACTCCTGCTTCAGGGAGCAGCTCTTCCGGTACTGTTGTCACTGCAGGAGTTGTAAATTCCGGCGGCATTGCTTCTCCGGCCTCAGGAATGAGTTCTTCTTCGGTTACGAGGTAGTCAGGAACCGGGAATCCTCCTGCCACCGGATACGGCTCCTCTGTCTCAGTATAGTCAGGCGGCATCATGTCACCGGCCGTTTTGAATATTTCTTCGCTTGTTGTAACCGGCACCGGATCATCTGTGATCTCAGAAGTTTCCGTATCATCCGGCATCATAAAGCCCGGACTTGCAGGCATTTTTGTAACTGCCTCCGTTTCCTCAGGGTGCATTACAGCCACACCTGCGGTTCTCTGCAGTACTTCCGGTTCAGTTTCCGTAACGTCAGGCATAGTCGCCTGTCCTGAAAGCTGGATCGGCTGGTTCTCGCATATGGTATCACCGCCGCAGTTTCCGGGATCTTCCTGTGTAACTGCATTTACTGATGCACACGCCATCGTTCCCGCTGTTACTGAGGCTATAAGTAAAGATATTTCTTTAGTAAACTTTCTCATTTGATTGCCCTCCTTTTAAAATCAGTGTTTCCTTAAGAAACAGATTTGCCGGACCGCTTAGCCGGCTTTTCTTCAGTTTTCATCTTTCTCTGTCGAGATTCCGATATCTGCTCAAGTGCGGTAAGAATATGCACCTGTTCCTCCATGCACGCTGCCTCCGAAATATCGGTCAGCGTTCCGGTAGTGCCCATCTTCCTGCACGCGCATGAGTTGCGGCAGTAATCACGTATCTCGCAGCCGTCACATCTTGCCGACATTACCGAATAATCAGGATGCGCCTTTTCAGCTTCCTTTGTCAGTAAGCCGGTGTTCACATCGCCGCAGCGGAATCCGCTAAGGTTCTGGAACTGTATGCACGGATAAAAGTTTCCGTCCCAGTTGATGTAGACTTTCTTTTTGCATATTTCACACTTCGGTCTGATGTTCTCCTTGATAAATTTGCGTTTGGCGGTGAGTTCGTGCATCGACACACCATGCAGATGTCCGAGCTTATCCCACTGTTCCCGCATGAGATCGCCGAAACTGTCCGGATCGGCCGGTGAAGCAAATCCGTCAAGTGCTGCAGACACATTTTTCACGCCAAGTCCGCTCAGATGCAGAACGTTGTCGTAAAGATCCGGCAGTGTCTGTTCAGTGTAGACAAGCTGGATAAGCGTATCTTCCTGATACTTAAGAAGCATCTTCACCTTCTCATCAAGCAGCGCAGGATCGGCACCGCGGTCAGCGCAGGTTTTTCCGTCATGTGACATATTTATACGGACATTTTTTCCGCTCTCTTCAAAGCACCATTTTGCGAAATCTTCATCGAGAAGAGTGCCGTTCGTCGTGATGACGTATTCCCTGCCGTCCTCTATTCTTTCGATGAACTGTTTCACCCTGTCTTTGTAAAGAAGAGGCTCGCCGCCGAAAAGATAGACCGTTCCGGCATCGTGACGGCCGTTGATAAAATCTATGATCTTTTCAGCAGTTTCATCACTTATACATCCGAGCTCCGTATTAAGATGTCTTTCATAACAGTACCTGCAGTGCAGATTGCACCGGTTCGTTATACTTATAGTGTATTCCAGAATCCCCGCCTCCTTTTGTTCACATCTTTCTCATATCCACTTTCATTATACAATGCAGCTTCTGAAAAAGCAATACATATATAAAAGGTATAAACGAACGGATATGATATTTATCTCTCTTTATCTTAAATCTGTCCGCGAACCGTACAGGTATCTCGCGGTATATGAAAACAGAATACCTCGTTTACGCCTTCTGTCTATACAGACAACGTTCAGAAATTTTTATTACACTTTTTTCAGGATGACAATTGTAAATATTCCATGAAGGAAATTTTAGACAGATGAAGACTTTTTCGTGACAGAAAATTCTGTTTATCCGGATGGCCGGAACTTCATTTCCACTTAATGACTTTATGCATATTCCACTATAACCGCATAGAAAAATCTACTTGTAAAAACAGGATTTTTATGCTATTATTATAAAGAATGAAATCAAACAGAAAAATCATTCTCATAAAGGCAGGGAATGATCATGAAAGGATTTTGACATAATATGAAATTAGGTATGGTTGGACTTCCTAACGTAGGAAAAAGTACACTGTTCAATGCCCTTACAAACGCAGGCGCAGAATCAGCAAACTATCCGTTCTGCACCATTGACAAAAACATTGGTATAGTTTCCGTTCCGGACGAAAGACTCGACGCTCTCGCAAAAATGTACAATCCGGACAAGTTCACACCGGCAACTCTCGAATTCGTTGACATCGCCGGCCTTGTAAAGGGTGCTTCAAAGGGTGAAGGCCTCGGAAACAAGTTCCTCGCAGACATCCGTGAGGTAGATGCCATTGTTCACGTTGTAAGATGCTTTGAAAGCATGGACATCATCCACGTTGACGGCTCAATAGATCCAGCCCGTGACATAGAAACTATCAACCTCGAACTCATTTTCTCTGACGTCGAAATGGTAGACAGAAGAATCGACAAGGCAAAGAAAATGGTCAAGGCTGACAAGAAGTATCAGGCAGAAGTTGATTTCTTCGAAAACCTCAAGAAGCATCTCGAAGACGGCAAGCCGGCACGTTCCTTTGAAACAACTGAAGACGAGGAAGAAATGCTGAAAACATGCCCGCTCCTCTCACTCAAGCCGGTTATTTACGCTGCAAACTTAAGTGAAGATGACTTCAGAAACAATATCGATACAAACGAACACTACAAAGCAGTATGTAAGATAGCTGAAGAAGAAAAGGCAGCTATTTTCCCGATCTGCGCTCAGATAGAAGCAGAGATCTCAGATATGGACGACGAAGACAAGGCAATGTTCTTAAGTGACCTCGGCCTTGAAACATCCGGTCTTAACCGTATAATCAAGGAAGGCTACTCACTTCTCGGCCTCATCTCGTTCCTGACAGCAGGCCAGCCTGAAGTTCGTGCATGGACTATCAAAAAGGGTACAAAGGCTCCTCAGGCTGCCGGAAAGATCCATACAGACTTCGAAAAAGGCTTTATCCGTGCTGAAGTCGTTGCATTCGACGACCTCATGGCATGCGGCACAATGGCAGCAGCCAAGGAAAAAGGCCTCGTAAGACTTGAAGGCAAGGAATACGTTATGAACGACGGCGACATCGTTCTCTTCCGCTTCAACGTTTGATAAGACAATTTAATTCCCCATTCAATATAAAGAAAACGCAGGTCTCTCCCCCGTAGGAGACCTGCGTTTTTTTTGTTATTTTAAACCGAAACCCCTGCCGGCAGCCATACCGGCAGGGGTTTTAAGTCTCTGATACATTCAGAATAATTCTTTTGTTACAGTATCCTTTATAAAGCTTATAATATCCATCGCCCTCATACGGCTTATTCCGGCTTTAAGAGCAACATTCAGCAGTTCTTTCTCCCCCGGATCTTTTCCGTTGCCGTCAACTGACGTTGTATGCTCACCAAACCACGTATCACTGTACGTCAGGTCATATGCAGGGCTGAGGCGCCATGTGTTTTCGTCTTCATTGTAAAGAAAAGTAAAATTCTTCGCGTGGTCATCCCTGTTATGTGCAAACACGTTAAAACAAGCTCTGCGGAACATATTTTCAGTATCTTCCCGATTTTCGTCAGTTATTATTCTCGTAAGCTTCATAAGAGCATTGTAATCGAGACACGGACTGTTAAAATCTGCTTCCAGCAGTGCAGCCGCCGTTGCCATGTGTATTTTTCGACCGCTTTCACGGTCAAAGCGAACTGTACCGAAGTAGCCTTCACATTTTTCAGACGGGAACAGTCGGGTTTCCGTCATTTTAATCCCGCATTTCTTCGCGCATTCAGAATATTTATACTCTTTGATTCCGATATCAGGTGAGTCAGAATGAGCCGGAAATTTGATTATCCAGTCCTTGTTTTCAAGTTTCGTCATGATCTTAGGTCTTGCACCGCCGCTGCTTCCGCCAAGTCTGTACAGACCATCGAGCTCTTCTGAATATTCTGTTTTCAGTATCTTGCGGCACTCTTCAGAAAGATAATCAAAATCCTTCAGTTCTTCGCCGCCGGAAAGATCATAATCCGGCTCATATTCAAGTGCCCCCATACCCGATCTTCCTACAAGTGCAAGTCTGTCGATAACCGTAGCCCTTCCGTCCGGATCATGCTTTTTAAGAATTCTGTCAACGAGCAGACGCCCCCATGCATCCGGCAGACTGTCAGCAAAAATACCGAACAGACCTTCAAAATGCTTTGATTTCGGAGTAAAAACCTTCTTCTCAAGAGGAAGCGAAAAAGGACTTATCGAAAATCCGGACTCTATCCATTCATCGTCATATGAAAATGCCGTTTTTCCGTTATTGGATAAAGCAACAGTACCCACATAACGGTCAGCATATTTCACTCTGACCGCCTTAAGTCCGAATTTTATATCATTTCCACTCATTGAGTACCTCCTCGATAGACTTGTACGGAACGTCTTCAAACAGCGCTTTTATCCCGTCAACTGCATCCAGTGCGACTGCTATCTTTGTAAGCGAGAGAAAACTTATGTTTCCTGTCTGTTCAAATCTTTTTAAAGAACCAAGACTCACGCCGGAGCGTTTACTGAGCTCCTGCTGCGACATTTTAAGCCTCCGCCTTATATTCCTCGCCCTCCCGGCAACAGCAAGATCAATTTCATCCGCCGTTTCCCAGACATATTTTTTCTGCATGCAACCACCTTCCCCGTGTTTTTCTTCTACTATAATTATAGCTAATATATTATCCAAAATCAAGTGTTTTCGCCTGTTCTGGCTAATATATTAGCTATTGCTTTAAAAAAATGAAAACGGAACTTCCTTAAATATTCTAAGGAAACACTGATTAAATCGGAAATCCGGCTTCGCCTGATCTCCGGAGGTGAGATTTGCGGGGCTTCGCCCGGCCCCCACGCTGATTTATGA